>DASXEJ010000303.1 GCA_036490175.1 Pirellulales bacterium
GGTTGGCATCAAGGCATCTTAAACTGCTGCTGCCCTCATTCCGCTTGGGCAAGCGATCGGCGTGCATTGTCGGCCGTTCGCTTGCCCAAGCGGAATGAGGGCAGCAGCAGTTTAAGATGCCTTGATGCCAACCCCTCTCCCCACCCGCCGCCGCGCATCCCACAGCCGTCGGATCGTTGGGATTATGGGGATGGTCATCGGTGGCGGTATGCTTATACGCATGCTCCCGAGCAACGTGCTGGTTTATGCGGTCTCGGGTGCGTTGCTTATCGCCGCAGCGATATTGCTGATCATTCCTCGCCGGTAGGGGATGCAGGCCATGCCCCAAGCTTCCTACACCCGCCGGCACTGGTTCCAGTTCTCGCTGGGGTCGATGTTCTTGCTGACGACCATCTTCGCCATATGGCTGGGTTGCGAGTTAAAGATAATACGTGACCGCAGTGCAATGCGCAAATGGATCAATGAGAACGGCGGCTCAGCTATGATGCAGAAGGACACCCGCGATTGGCTTCCGGGGAAGGAAACAATTAGCGCAATTCGCATCTGGCTTGGGGACGGCACGATCAGCATGCTGTCGATGCCTCCCAACGCAAACATTACTATGAAAAGGCGGATTCAAGCACTTTTCCCGGAGTTGCGAATGAACCTGCCATCGGATGGTTCAAGGCAACACGGCAATGATGAATCAACTTCCGTGCCAATCCCGTCCTATGCTCCGAGCGTAGGAGGATTGGTAATCTAGTGTTTCTTCGCGCCAGTACAATTTCGGGACTGGGCAACGAGGGATTCGATTCAAAGAAGGCGGCAATTGATGAACCGGCAACCCTGGAAACTACTTGTCAGGTACTAAAGTATTCGACTTGGGGCAAAGAACAGATCGACGACAGGCAGCAACAACTAGCTGATTTGGCGATAGGCATTTGGTCACTAGAGGTGCGATAATCAGCAGTAACCGGGGGAGTCGAACCCAGCCAGTTGCCCGGTCCATCCGTTCGCTTATAAGGCGAGTGCGCCACCAAGACGCTGGCCGCGATCCTGGCTGCCAACCGGCCACGGCCGGCAACAGCCTGAACTAATGGCGCCGACGATTCCGATAGGTTCGCCGCATGGCCATCGCTCCGCCCACCCGACGCCGGTGGTTCCAGTTTGGGCTGGGGACGTTATTCGTGATGCTAACGGCCCTGACGATTTGCCTGTCACTGGCACGCCGACCGATCGCAGACCGAAGGATGTTCTTGAAATGGGTCGTACAAAACGGCGGCTTTGTCACAACGGTCGTCGAGTCACGTGACTCTCCCGGACCTCGCGAAGTAAGTATCCCGGCTTGGCAGCGCTTGTTTGGTGATGAAGCAATTGCGCACGTAGTCATACCGATAAACGCAACCGAAGCCGAGTGGGTGCGAGGGCGACAGCTTTTCCCGGAAGCACAATGGTGGGGAGGCGCGGCAAGAGCGAAAAGGGAACGGGAGAGAGAAAGAAACGGTGACGATGGCGCTGAGCAGCAACGCTAATCAAATCTTGTAGCAGTCGACAAGACCGGCGGATTGAAACGACCAGCTCCAGACATGACCGGTACGACCCGCCATTTCGCTCGGGCTGTAGATCGTATTGGCGTTACGGTATTCCTTGATGATCTGGCGGCACTTCACGTAGAGGCCGAAGGCCAGATCAACGGCCTCAGGATAGACCTGGATGTCCATCGAGACACGATTGTCATCGCGGCTGGCCGCAGCGGGCGAGAGGCCGCCCTGCAACTGGCCGCGATCGCTCACGACGAATTGGCGCTGCCGAAACGTCGGGATGACGTCGCGCTCTCTAGGTGGCGGCATGGATGCTGCCGCTCGGTCCCTACCCATATTTCCATCTGACACAGTGCCATGACCCGCGACCACCAGCACAACCGGGACTCTAACGCCGACGACCTCTGATTGTCGTCGATTGCAGCCGATCCTGGGCCGGCATTGCTGTCGCTCCCGGGGCACCCTGGTCCGCTGGCGGCAATGATTTGCAACGTCAGTAATCCCCCGGCGACAATTACGTTGCCCCCCGGCGGGCTGAGTCTCGCCAACCTACCGCATCGCCCCCGACCACACGGTCAATCCATGCCGACCTTAAAGGGGGTGCCGGCCGTCGTCAGTGAGGGCTCTGCGACGGCGTTTCGGCAGGGGCGCATAATCCGCGTTAGCCGCTTTGCACTCCCATTCGCCCGTACTTATAATCCACCGGTCCGAATTGTTGCCCAGGCGATCGCTCGGGCCGGGTGGCCGCTATTCTCTTCTCGCGGTCGACTCGGCCGGCACAGTATGTCGAAGTCCGTGGCGGCAGTTCGTGGTGCTTCTCTTGTTGGTTCGATCGGGCCGTGGCGGGCTTGTTCGTCTCAATGTCCGTCCCGCTTTCTTACTGAGGAGTGATCCCCGATGTGGATTCCCAAATGGGTCAGGGACCGAAAAAAGGGCGTCAATTCTGCCATCCCGACGCAGGTCGTCTCGAATGAGGAATTCATTCCTCGCCCGCAGACCGCTAAGCAAAAACAGGTTGAATACCTGATCAACACCATGGGCGAGGAGAACGCCAAGCGTCTGGGCATGGAGCGCCGCGCGTTCATGGCTAGCAGCATGGGTCTGGCCACTTGCTTCCTGGCCAGCAACAAAGTTTTCGGCAATTACTGGGACGTCGACGAAGCCGAGACGATGGAGCCCGGCGCGTACGAGGACAAGTACCCCAAAAGCGAATACTTCATCATCGACGTGCAGTCCCACTTTACGAACGGCATTGCGATCGGCTTCCGCAATCAAGAGTTCGTGAAGAACATGGGATTTAAGCTGGACGACACGGACGAGTCGTACGCCTTCCCGAACTTCGTCAAGGAAATGTACTTCGACAGCGAGACGTCAATGCTCGTCATCTCGGGCGTGCCCGGGCGCGAGACGCACGTCGATCGCAAGGGAAACAAGGTCGAAGGACCGAAGCGCGGTGGCGGCGTGTTGCCCAGTTGGTTGATGTCGGCCCGCAAGAAAGACATCAACGAAATGGCCGGCAGCCAGCGGGCCCTGTGCCAAGGCAACTGTGCGCCCAATCACTATTGGGACATGAAGACCAACACCCAGGACAAAGTCGCGCTCTTCGAGCAGATGGAGCGCGAAATGAAGATGTACGGCATCGATTCCTGGAAGTGGTATTGCCATACCGACCCGGGTCGCTCGGGCAACGGTTTCCAACTGGACGACGAGAAGCTGACCTACCCCTTCTACGAAAAATCGAAGGAGTTGGGTATGAAGCGGATCAGCGTCCACAAGGGTTTTTCGTATCAGTCAAAAACGCTAGGGCACCTGGCGAATCCGAAAGACGTCGAGAAAGCCGCGCTCGATCATCCCGACCTGACGTTCGTCATCTATCACTCGGCCATGCAGCATGCGCCGGGTATCGAGCAGGATGCACTGCTTGAGAAGTACGATCCGAAGACCGGCGATTTCGCCTGGCACGACGTGTTGATGAAGATCAAGGAACGCAATCCGCAGATCAACAACGTCTATCCCGAGATCGGTTCCAGCTTTGGCACGCTAGTAGTCTTCCAGCCCGAGATGTGCCAGCATTTGATCGGCAAGAACGTGAAGACGTACGGGTCCGATCACGTGGTGTGGGGAACGGATTGCTTGTGGTGGGGTTCGCCGCAATGGGTGATCGACGCCTTTAAGCGCTTCCAGATCACGGATGAAATGTGCGAGAAGTTCGGCTACAAGAAGCTGACCAAGGAAGACAAGGCGAATATCTTCGGGCTGAACGCCGCGAAGATTTACAACGTCGATCCGAAGGAGCAGCGCAAGAACATTCCCAAGGACGAACTTTCAAAGCTAAAGGTTGCCTACGACCATTTTGGCGGCACGCGCGAAAACGCCGCTTATGGCTGGGTACGCGACGACGTGAATAGCTAAGTTGGGCAACAATATACTTGACTCAGTGTTGACCGGCCCCTAGCGTGGGGGTATTATCGCCTCCGATGGCCGGCTCAAACAAGGATGAATTTCCGCCTCTGCTTCCGGATGGCTTTCACGTCATGACCGCGTCGGAGCTTCGTGCTCTAGCAGTCGATGAAAAGCGATTCCCTGGGTCATCGTCGCGTGCCGCACTGATGGGGCGCCTCGAACACATTATCGCGGTTCTACGTGAGAAACGAATAGACGGGGAGCTTTGGATCGATGGTAGCTTTCTTACCGAGAAAATCGATCCCGATGACATTGACATCAGCCTTCGCATACAGGCTGCTGCATATGACAACGGCAGCCCGGACCAAGTCCAGACGATTGATTGGATGACTGGGCTTTGGCAAACCGATTCCATTGACGGATACCTGCATTTGGAGTGGCCAATCGGTCATCCGAATCATTCAGTCGGCCTTGGTAATTTCGAGTATTGGAAACGTCAATGGGGCCGCGGTCGGAACGGCACACCGAAGGGAATCGTTGTGGTAAACTTGGCTCTAGGTGAGCCATGAGCGTACTTCTAGAACTTGCCGACAAGCTGCGGGACACGACGGATGCGATTGCGCATCACGAGCGTGCGCTGTCGGCATCTCCGTCGCCATCGCTTGAGGCGAGCCTACGGTCGCTGCGGAAGCGCATGAGCGTGCTTGAAACGCAGTTTGCGGAACTTGCAGCCGGCCAAGGTGTCGACGTTTGTAGGTATCGCTTTTTCGCTGATCTTGTGCGTGCGACCGTCAATCCGGTGTGCCACGCACTGATACACTTTCAGGCGGCTTACTCGCTCGCCTACGATGCGATCAAGAACACACCCAAAAAGGTCGCGCGTCTGGGCGCCGACATTCTCGAAGAGACAACCTTCGGAGTCGGCTATTCCTTTCAGGGATCGTTGGGCATTGTCCTTACGTTCGATAACAAGCGCCTCGATTTGTTTGAGAGCGTAATGGACGAGGCAATGTCGGCCATCTTTGAGCTTGCGCATGCCCAAACATCCGAGGACGTTGCCAAGCATGGCAAGCGGCTAGGTGCACCTACTGTGCGCGCAGTATATCAGTGGGCCAATGATCATGTGCAGTATGGACTGGGCGCAGATATTAAGTGGGTACGCGGCGAGACGTTGAAGAGCAGCCTGTTCATGGAAAGCAAATCTCTTGGGCGCCTCATAGAAGTACTCAATAGCACAAGCGAAACGCACTCGGAAACCATTATCGTTACAGGAATGTTTGCCGGTGGCGAGCATGCTGCTCGTCATCGATTCCACTTCATTGCCGACGACGGCGCTGACATCAAGGGATCGTATACGACCGCAATCAGCGAAGACAATCCTGTGCAGTGGCCGAAACGATACCGTGCGCATATTGAGAAGACGACGCAAATTTACTACACGTCTGATAAAGAGGAATCTGCGTCATACGTCTTGCTGCGCCTTGAATCCGTCAACTAGGCGCGCTTCTTCTTTTTGCGTCTCTTGTTCGCGTCGTATCGCTGCACGTTCTTATCCAGCGCGGCCTTTGGCACTTCCAGCAGCCCCTTCGCAAGCTCCTCGAACTGCCGGTATTCCGTTGGTTTGTCGGTTTTCTTTGCGGCCATGCGTTAGGTCTCTTTATATGACCAGTTACATATCTAGGTGCTTCTGCCCGTCTGACTTTTTTGCTTTTGCCCGCGGCGCTTTCTTAAAGGTACGAAGGTCTCGCGTTGGCGGGAAGTCTGGCCGCGTTCCGTCCAAGAGTTCGCCCACGGTCATGATCTGGACGCGCGGATGCTTGGTCGGATCGCCATGCCCCCACGTAGACGTGTAGAAGCCGCTGCTCGCCGCTTCCTTGCGCATTGGCGCCGTTGGCTGCTGCATTGTTATCAGTACGCCGATCGCGGCCTTCTCGCGATCCAAGACGCCAACGAGGTCTCGGACATGTGCAGGACCGGTATGCCCGGCCTTAACCGAAAATATGATCTGTTTCGTATTACCGCTTTCTGCCTCATCGTGAAAGAAAAGGCGCCCGTCGATCCCTCGATCCGCGCCCTTCTTTTGCTCAACAGGCCGCGCCCCGACAAGACCCAGCGCCCACCATTGAAACTGGTACGGATCATCGTGGGCCAACTGTTCTGCGTCTTCCACTGATACCGGTTCGCCAATCACCTTATATTTGACCGTCTCACCATATGCAGTCTGGAGACGGTGCTTGATGAGTGAGATAGCGAGGTTAGTAATGTCGATTCCGATCCATTTGCGACCTAGTTTCTGCGCGGCAGCAATCGTGGTGCCGCATCCGCAAAATGGATCAAGAATTGTGTCGCCTTCCTTACTACTAGCATTGATGATTCGCTCTAAAAGCGCTTCAGGCTTTTGGGTTGGATAACCTAGTCGCTCTTGTGCCATAGCGTTAATAGGCGGGATATCGTCCCAGACGTTATTTATTGGCATACCTTGCCGTTCGTCCAGATATCTCCGCGCTTGTATTCTGCCATCTTTTTTCTTTGGGAATTCAAGCAATCCATCTGCGTCCATTTGCTTCATTTTTTCAAGTGATACCGCCCACCCGTTGGGGTGTGGTTTGTGTCCTTTGTAGTCGTAGGTCAAGTTCGGTCTTGGATGCGGACTCCTCATATCGGACAAGCGATAAATGCGCCCTGCGGCATCGACGTGACGATACTTCGATTCGATGTATTTTGGATCGTATGATTTGAACTGCCGGAAGAATGGAGCCACTGAAGATTTGACGTAGTAGAAGATGCAGTCTGACACGATCCCAAAATTACGGCGTGCGTCATTATGGGACGTTGTACGTTTCCAAATTATTTCGCTCCGAAAGTTCTCGGGCGAGAAAACAGCGTCGAGAAGAACCTTTAAGTAATGGCTCGCTGTCTGATCGCAATGCAGGTAGATCGCGCCGGTTGATTTTAAAGTGCGTCTCAGTTGCACTAGCCGCGGCGCCATCATCGCAAGGTATGCCAACATGTCGTTGTTGCCGAGCGCTTGACGCATAGCCTGCATCGCCAACGACACTTGCTCTCCAGACTCGACAACCTCCTGATATGCGGCAGCGGCGCCCTGATCCCACTTCCATGTATCCTCGAACACTTGGATCTGCGCGGCCGAGCGACTGCCGTCTTGCTCGGCAAAAAGTACGTTGTAATTCTGGTCGCTCTTGAATGGCGGATCGAGATAGACGAGATCGACAGACTCGTCATCAACGTAGCGGCGCAGTACGTCTAGATTGTCGCCGTAGTAAAGATGATTCACTTGGCCCCTAGCCTTCCGTGGCAGTTAGTTCTTTGAACGTGACTCGCTTGCCAATGATACCGATCATGGCCTCTAGGAAGCGACTGCAATCATTGCCTTGTCGCTTATTGAATCGGAAAGTTTGCTCGTCCAGGTAGCGGAATAGGTGGAATGGCTGGACGCTGACATAAGTGCCCTTGATGCCTCTCTTGAGCAGCGACCAGAAGTTCTCCAGGCCATTCGTATGAATCTTGCCATCGACGTAGCACTCTGCATGGTCGATCACCTGATGGGCGTATTCGTCGCTTAGCCCCTCGTACGATTTGAGGGCATCGGTGAACACCTCCGCTCCCCGATAGACATTTGCTCGCACTTCCGGCTGCAACGAACGACGCTTTGTGTTGGGCATGACCTTCGTGCGAACTTCGCCGTGCCGCTCCAGCAGCCCCATTACCACAGCCTTGCCGACGGTCCCGGTGCCCTTGGCCTTGCGCTTGCCCGGATGCATGTTGCGGGCCTTACCGCCGATAAACGTCTCGTCAACTTCCACTTCGCCAGCCAGGAACTTATTGAACGATCCGGTCTGCATTGCAAGGCGAATCCGGTGTAGCATGAACCAAGCTGTCTTTTGCGTGACACCCAACGACCGAGCAAGCTCATGGCTGCTTACGCCATTCTTGCTGTTCGCAATTAGCCAGACGGCCGGGAGCCACTTGTCCATTCCAAGCGGGCTATCCTCGAAGATCGTGCCCAGCTTTACGCTGAACTGCTTCTGGCATCCCTTGCACTGCCAAGTGCGGCGAGTCTTGATGAAACCGACCTTTTTGCAGTCGCAGCGGGGACAAGTCACTTCGCCATTCGACCATCGCATTGATACCATGAAGTCATGGCAAACCTGCGGATCAGAGAAATGTCGGATGGCCTCGACCAGCGTTTTCGGTAGCGATTTGGTATCCATGCCCGCAGTTTAGCGGGTTTTCGTCACTGAGTCAAGTATATTGTTACCCTAAGTTGCGTCCATAATGACCGATTGTCTGCTGCGGGGTGGGTGTCGCTTGAGTAGCTAATGCGACGAAAATCTGGGCGTTCGCGCGTCAATAAGTTTATGACCGCGGACGCCCAGTTCGTTTCCCAACGCTGTCGGGCAGCGATTTTCTGGCGACGCCATTGACGCTTTTTAAATGGGGGCGCCGCTTGCCGTCAGGGTTGGCCTGTCCGCCTTAATGTGCCTGTCTCGTTGTGCGTTGTGCCCGGGTGCGCCGCATGGGATGCTGTGCGGGCGGAAGGGAATCGCACTCGCAGTGGGTGTCGGCCGCGCCATCGAGATCCTAGTTTGGCGTCCCTCCTCTATACATACGCGATGGACACAATCGTCTAATAATCAGCCGCTATGCTAGCCTGGCAATCGAACGACATTTAACGTCACCTGGAGTTTTTCATCATGCAGCGACGGCATTTTGTTCCCGTGGCGCTAGCCTGGCTGGCCATCACCTTTGTTTGCGCCACCTCTCCAAGCGTCTCGCCGGCGGCCGAAGTGGTACGTCTTTCGCAAGAGACATGGGACGATGCCGCGCCGCAAGGCAAGGAAGTCGACTGCATCTATGGCGACTGGATGCTGCGCAACGATCGCGTGGTGGCGGTCATCGCCGAGGCCATTGCCAAGCGCAACGCGAATATGACGGTCCGCAACGTGCGCGGGTCGGTGATAGATCTCACAGCGCGCAACGATCAAAACGATCAGCTCAGCGCTTACTACCCGCTCAACGCTCAATACGAGTTGGTGGGGCCGCTGGCCAGCGACGGAACCCTACTCGAAAAAGCGCCTGTCGGTCAGGAAAAAGAGGCAACGCTGATGTTTCGCGGTCCGGCAGCCGACAAGCTGTCGACCGCGGAGGTAACCTACGTCTTGCCTGAGGGGGCCCGTTGGCTGAAGATTATCACGCGCGTGACGAGCACCAGTGATAAGCCCCTGGAACTGAGCATCGGCGACGCCATTCGCGCCGACGGCGAATTTGATTTTGGCAGGGTAGACGATCTTGGTCTGTTTTGGGCCTACGATTCGTTTTGGCGGCAGGCTTATGGCGCTGTGATCCTCGATCCGGCCTGGCGATTCGTGCCCAATGCGACCAAACGCGGCGAACACCCCGAATTGCGGATCGCCAGTGCGTCAACGGCGGCACCGCTTGCGCCGGGCGAAATCCGCGAAACGGTTCGCTACCTGTTTCCCGCCGCTAATACGCTGGATGTCTTGGCGATCGCGCGGGAGCTGCGCGGCGAGTCGCTGCTGAAGGTGGAGCTTTCGGTCAATGATTCTCAGGGCGCTGTTGACGGTGCGGAGATCCAGGTAAAAACGGCTGCTGGCGAACCTATCGCGCACGGCCGTACCGATGCCAAAGGCCAGTTGTCGACGCGATTGCCAGCCGGGAGCTATCAGGTAGTTGCGAGCGCTCTAGGACGGGGCGAGAAAGCTGTGACCTTGGATGCCGCGCGGGATGTTCGCCAAAGCATCGAACTGCCAACCGCGGGCTACGTGGTCGCCAAGATCGTCGGCCTGGGCGGTGCGGAAACGGCCTGCAAGGTGCAGTTTCGCGGTCGCAACGGCACGGCCGATCCTAACTTCGGGCCGGACAGCGCGATTCACGGAGTGCGCAATCTCTATTATTCGCAGGATGGCAAATTTCGCGTCCCTCTCGATCCGGGCGAGTACGACGTGATTCTCAGCTATGGACCAGAATTCGACGCGGTCTTTACCACCGTTTCTGTCGAGCGCGGTAAAGACACGCCGCTGACCGCCGAGCTGAAACGCACCGTCGACACCAAGGGCTGGCTCAGTGCCGACTTCCATAGCCACTCGACCCCGTCGGGCGACAATACGTCGAGCCAGCGTGGGCGGGTCCTGAATCTGCTGGCCGAGCATATCGAGTTCGCGCCCTGCACGGAGCATAACCGCATCACGGTGTACGACCCGCACCTGGAGTTTTTTGCCGCACGGCAAAAAATGCTGAGCTGTCCGGGCATGGAGCTTACGGGCCGACCGCTGCCGATCAATCATCAAAACGCGTTTCCGCTGACTCCTCATCCGCGCACACAAGACGGCGGTGCGCCGTTGTCGGACATCGATCCGGTCGTGCAGATCGAGCGGTTGGCGATGTGGGAGAATGGGTCGGACAAGCTGGTGCAGATCAATCATCCGAATATTGTGCAAATGGTCGCCGACCGTGATCTGGATGGTTCTGCCGACGGCGGCTTCGAGAAGATGTTCAGCTTCATGGACGTCGTGGAAGTGCATCCGCTCGATACGATCTTCTCGCAGCCGACGAAGCTACCGACCGAGCGCGAGGAGGGGAATCGCATCTTTCACTGGCTGCAGCTGCTGAACCTCGGCTACCGCGTGCCGGGCGTGGTGAACACCGACGCGCATTGGAACTTTCACGGATCCGGCGGCATGCGTAATTTTATAAAGTCTTCGACTGACGATCCGGCACAGGCGTCGGTGCCGACGCTCGTGCACACCTGCGAGCACGGCAACATCATGATGACCAATGGGCCGTTTCTAGAAGTGCAAGCCAAGGCTGACCAGGGGAACGACACCGCCGCGGTTGGCGAGGACCTGGCCGCGCCGGGCGGCAAGCTGCACTTGCAGGTGCGCGTGCAGTGCCCCAACTGGTTGGAGGTGAATCGGGTGCAAGTATTCGTCAACGGCAAGCCAGAGCCGAAATGGAATTACACTCGGCGCACGCATCCCGATAAATTCCACCAGGCCACCGTCGTCTTCGCCGAGGATTTGCCGATCGCGCTCGAAGCCGATGCCCACTTGATCGTCGCCTGTGCTGGCGAAGGGAAAGAAGTGGGCCCGATCATGGGTCCGTACTTCGGCAAAATCATGCCCACGGCGGTAGGCAACCCAATCTTTGTCGACATCGCGGGTGACGGCTTTCAGCCAAACGGCGATATGCTGGGCTTGCCTTTGCCGCTTGAGCCCGGGTTCAAACCCTCGAAGCCGCATCAGCACAAGCATTGAGGCGGATGCCGATTGCCGTGGTGCCACGAGCGTTGCACCTCGTCGCCCGAGCGCGCAAACTGCATGCAGCGGGAGTCGTCGTCTAGGAAATCAACATGCTCGCCAATGTTCAGCGTATTCGCTGGTGTTTTTGCCTGACGATCGCGTTGCTGGCGGTCGTGATGTCGCGGGCTATCTGGGTAGCACCGCGGCAGTTCGCGCGCGCTGCCGAAGAGCCAGCGGCGACCAAAAGTATCGATCCCGCGGCGTGGGGGACCGATCACGTGGGCGAGCCGCTGCCTGAATACATGGAAAGTGGCGAATGCCTGTTCTGCCACCGCAATGAGGTCGGGGTCACCTGGGGCAAAAACAAGCACAACCGTACGATTCGCGAAGCCGAGCCGAAAGAGCCTGCCGTCATCGCCCTGCGTGCGGACCCAGCCGCCAAGGAAATTGCCGAGCAGGTCGAATTGATCATGGGAGACTCCCGCAGCAATCGTTTTCTCAAGCGGGCGGCGGCCTACGGCAAACTAGAGATGCTTTCGACGGGCGCCGTCCTGTCGCGGACGGGACGGGCGCGGCTGGATCGAACCGACAAGCTGCATTGGGATGCCGAGATTTTCGCGAAAGAGTGTGCTGGCTGCCATGCCACGGCCGTCGATCCCGAGACGCACGCGTTCGCTGCCCTGTCGCTCGATTGTTACACCTGCCATGGCGACTCGCCGGCCGAACATGCCAACGATCCGAAGATGATGCCACTTGCCAAAGTTCGCCACGACTCGGCGGCTGCGGTGACTTCGATTTGCGCACAATGTCACATTCGCTTCGGCAAGTCGAAATCATCGGGTCGGCCCTATCCGAATAACTTCGTGGCGGGCGATAATCTGTTCAAGGATTTTCAGGTCGACTGGGCTTTGGCCGACGACCCGAAAATCAATCCGGCCGATCGGCATGTGCTGGACAATGTGCGCAACGTCGTGTTGCACGGGCAGGAGACGATGACCTGCCTCAGCTGCCACGAGGTACACATCGGTTCGACCAAACGCCATCGCGATGTGCCGGACCAGAAGTATTGCCTGCACTGTCACGAGGCAGGCAAGTCCAAAAAGGAACACATCCCGTACGAGATTCACAGTTCTCGCTGTAAATACTAATTACACATCGCGGAACTCGGAACGATAAACGCGTCGGTTGTTAACGTCGTGTCTTCTCCGCTGTGTCCATTCCACTGTGTCCGCTCCACCGTCTCTTTTCCGTGCCTCTGCGTCTCTGTGGTGGATACGGAGCTTCTTCAGCGCAGCTCGCTTTCGTGCTGTTGAATCTTTTGCACGGCAGCGGCGATCTCGTGCATGTCCTGCTCGTCTCCAAGTAGGGCATATTGAGGCACCCAATAAGTCTCCCACGCTGCACGCTCAGTGATGGGGAAAGGGCCGTTCCAGCTCGGATGACCATCGACGCCGGCCGGCAGGCGGCTGCGAAATGCGCCGCTGGTGAAGACGTCCAACGCGTGTACTGGCGGATAAGCGGCCTGGTTCGGAATCCCTTCGGCGATCATGGCCTCGATGAAGCGTTCGGTGGGCAGGCCGCCAAACGCGGCACGATCGTAGTAGAAAATGTACGCGTAATGCCCGTTGCGGGTGACGCGCGGATCGAGCGCCTGCGGTGTTACTCCTTCGATGTCGCCTAGCAGCCGATCGAGCAAGCGGCTGTTGTCGTGCCGGCGGCGTGTTTGCTCGTCGAGTCGTGTAAGCTGGGCACCCAGGATCGCGCCCTGCCACTCGCTGAGCCGATAGTTCGAACCGTAAATGAAATGGCTATAAAACCACTCGCCCGGCATGCGACCACAATCATGCACCGAGCGCAACAGTCGCTCGGCATCGTCGTCGTTGGTGATAATCAGGCCCCCTTCGCCGGCGGTCATCAACTTGCTCTGTTGAAAGCTGAAGGTGCCTGCCCGACCGAACGTGCCTACTGGCCGGCCGCGCCATTGACTGCCGTGCGCGTGGGCACAATCTTCGATCAAAATAAGGCTGTGTCGTGTCGCAATTTCGCTCAAGCGGTCGAGATCGGCCGGATGTCCTCCCATGTGTACGGGGATGATGGCCTTGGTACGCGGGCCGATCGCACGCTCGACTTGATCGCAATCGATGCAATAGGTGTCGGCCGTCACGTCGACTAGCACGGGCACGGCGCCCGTCATAAGCACGGCGCTCGCCGTGGCCACGAAGGTATAGTCCGGCACGATCACTTCGTCGCCGGGCCCTATGTCCAAGGCCAAAATCGCCACCTCGAGCGCGTGTGTTCCGTTGGTCACGGCGATGCCATGACGGGCCTGGTGATAAGCAGCGAAATCGCGCTCGAATTGTAGAGTCTTGCTGCCGGGGGTCCGCCACCAGACGCAACTATCGAGCACACCGAGCAAGGCCTCTCGTTCGCGTTCGTCGTATTGAGGCCACTGCGGAAACGGTTTGGTCTTGGTGGGCTTGCCACCACGCAGCGCGAGAGTAGACATAACGAAATTACGCACCTAAGGGAGGATCGGAGGACTCGGCATGATCAGTTTGCCATCCCGAGCCCCGACCTGGGAAGAGCGCTCCGTGCGGTTAATGGCATCCGCACGACGGCATTTACAAATTCGCTTCCGGCTGCGCATAAGCCTTGGGCACAAGAAAGCTCATATGCATTTCCGAATGGCGGAGATGAAAGCGATTCCATTCCTCGATCGACAGGGGGCCTGCCACGGGATGCACCGAGCGCGTGGTCTCGGAACGCAGCCGCATGATGCCGCGACGCAGGGCATCCAACCCTTCGCCGGGTGAGGTCTCGTCAGGTACGAGTCGCTTTGCCGCCGAGCGTGGCAGTTGAAAGCCCGCCGGAAATGGCCCGTTCAACAACAATCGCTTTACGTAGATGCGGCCGATGATCCGCAGCCACAAGCGGACCTTGAAGCCTGATCCGTTGACGGAGCCTTCCATCGCCGACCCCAAATGCTTTAACGTTTGACCCAGCGACCAGTTGCCGAGCGACGTGAGTTCAAGCGCCGCGAGGCGTTCGGCATCGACCACGATGTCCTCAAAGGAATCGTAACGCACTGGACGACGGCCGGTGACTTTGCGCGTGTCGACGGGCATTGAGACAATTCCTCCGTCGGAAGAGGTGTGCGCTTGGCGATTATTCCTCAACCGTCTGCTTGCTGCCTGGGGCGATGGCAAGGAGACGACCATTGCCCACCACTCTACTCGTGCGATTGGTATGCGGCAATCAATTTGCATGCTGGCTTTAAGTAGTCATTCGATCATGCGTGTTGACGGTTGAGATCATTAAAGATCGTTGAGTAGCCGCTTGGGCGCGATTAGCCGATAGGCCTCACGCACGAATTCGGCGACGTCGTCCCAATCGACATCGCCATCGAGCCATATGCCAACCCAGCCTCCCTTGCCAACATAGGGCGGGACGAAGAAGCAAGCGGGCGCGGCGTGTACCATCCGCGCCTGCTCGCCCGGGGCCGCCTTCAGCCACACGGCATGCCGACCGCCACCGTGATGATTATGGGCGTTGGCGTACATGGCGAAGAGTTTATTGCGCACCCGAAATGTCGGCTCGCCCCAGGCTTCCACTTCGTGAGCCTCGGGCAGAGCCAGGCAAAGTTTGCGCAGGCGGGTGAGCGGACGCGGCGGCATTTCTAGTTACTCGCGCGAGAGGTAGGACTGCCGATGTGCCGCGAGTTATTGGAGCCGACAACGCCAGCATTGCAAGTCGCCTCAGTTTTGGCAGATGCGCGGCGAAGGTCACGGCCGACAGAGGGTGCGGTTTTCCGTCAGATCCTTATTTCCGGCCGCGCAAAGAAAAACCGCCTTGCGACGGTTGTCTTTTCTCCTGAGCCTCATCGCCGGGGATTTGCCGTATCAATTCGAGGGGCTGTTCCAGACCCTCGAATTGTTCCGTGCATTTCAACACGCGCCGTCGCGAGGCTCCCTTATTCGTCGGCCCTAACTGCCCCTTCTGTTCCCAATCGCTCCCACTCTTCTCTCCTCTGCCATTACTACGACAGTGCTGAGGGTTTGGTTCAAAAATGCCCCACTCGCGACATTTTTCTGCGTGCAGCCCGGCGGTTTGACTGGCGACTCGGGCGCAACGACAATACGAACTTCCCATGCTTGGTGCTGTTCGTCGCGGACGCTCCGGGTGCGTAAACAAGAGGGCAAATCGGTGCTGTTTTCCTGTTCCTTTTGTTCTGGCGGAGGACGTGATGCCCACGAAATGTCTCGATGTGCTGCAAGGCATTTGTCTTGCTTGGCTGCTGCTGATTTCGCTGGTGGCAGCGCGGGCGGAAACGATCAATATCTATCGTGATGATTTCGGCGTACCACACATCTACGCCGAGACCTTAGCCGGTGCGTCTTACGGCGCCGGTTATGCACAGGCTGAAGATCGGCTTGAGCAGTTGCTACAAAACTATCGGCTGGCCGCCGGCACATTGGCCGAGGTGGCCGGCGCGTCACTCGTCGATCAGGACTATCGTTCGCGCGTCTGGCAGCACGAAGAGGTCGCCCGCGATCACTACAATCACATGGATCCCAAGCTAAAGGGCGCTTGCCAGGCCTATATCGCAGGGGTCGAGAAGTTCATGAACGAGCATCCCGAGCAAGTACCCAAGTGGGCGCAAAAACTGGAGCCCCATCATCCCATCATGCTCAGCCGGTTCATCATCTGGGGCTGGCCGGAGGGGCAAGCTCAGGATGATATCGAGAAGATCGGCATCAAGCCCGCTGCGAAAGAATATCGCGGATCCAACGAGTGGGTGATCGCCCCGGGGCGCAGCGCCAACGGCAAGGTCATCGCGCTGATCGACCCGCACCTGAGTTGGTACGGGCCGTTTCGTTTCTACGAGCAGCGAATGTATGCCACCGGAGAAGATTTCGCTTTGAGCGGTGCCGCGATCCTGGGGCTGCCGATGCCCGGGCTGGGGCACACTCAGTACGCCTCGGTGGCCATGACCACGGGGGGACCGGATACGGCCGACGTTTACGAGGAAACCGTCAATCCCGACAACCCGCTGCAATATCAAGTCGACGGCAAATGGCGGGACATGACCTCGCGCAAGATCACGCTACATGTGCGCGACGGCGATAAGCTGGTCGACAAGCAGTTCGAGGTTGCCTCGACGCACCACGGCCCGGTTGTCGCGCGCAAAGATAACAAGGCATACACGATGGCCTTGGCCTACGTGGATCGTGCCGGCTTGATGGAAGAACTGTACAAGGTGCATACGGCTCGCAGTCTCGACCAGATCAAGGCGGCGCTCTCGACTTGCGAGCTGATGCCGCAGAACATCATGATCGGCACAGTCGACGGCGATATCTTCTATGTACACGACGGCAGCGTTCCCATCCGCAATCACGGCCTGCCGACGGACCGGCCGGTGCCGGGCAATGTGTCGAAGAACGACTTCGCGGGTATTCATCGTTTCGAAGACCTCGTCCAGGTCACGAACCCGCCCTGCGGCTACATGCAGAACTGCAATGTCGCTCCGGCCTACATGATGCGTGAAAGCCCAATGACCAAGCAAAGCGCCAAGCGACCGTATTTGTTCTTTGACGACGGCCGCGGTGCCCACCAACGCGCTGCGATGGTGACTGAGTTGTTGCAAGCCGACGAATCTGTAACAGTCGATGAAGCCATCGACCTGGCCTTCTCGCCGCAGGTTCTCGGCGCCGAGAAGTGGCAAGAACGCTTGTCGCGGGCCTGGCAAACGGCTGCCGAATCGGCCAAGACGCCCGACGTCAAAGGCACCTACGACAACATTCAGCAATGGAATCGCCGCTCGGATCCTGGATCTACCGGAGCGCTATCGTATTACGCGTTCAAGATGGGACTGGGGGGCAAGATTTCGGAAGCCATCGCACCGCCAGCGGACCTGAGCGACCAGGACACGTTTGCGGCACTCGTCAAAGGAACGGAATGGCTCCGCAGTAAAGCAGGCAGCGTAGACGCCCGATACGGAGACGTGTTTCGCGTCGCCCGCAAAGGGGGCAAACAGAGCTATCCGGTCGGCGGCGGTACGGTGAAGGAAGCCGGCATGGCGACGCCGCGGGCCATTTCGTTTGACACTGTCGGCGATCAAAAGATCGGACACGGCGGCCAGACTTCGACGCAGATCGTGGTGCTTTCCAAGCCGCCGCGATCGTACATGGTAGTTCCCCTAGGTCAAAGCGATCATCCCGAGTCCGGTCACTGGGACGATCAAGCGGCCAAGCTTTTTGGACCGGGCAAAGCGAAGGACACGTTCTTCATGGATCGCGATGGCTTGCAACAGCACGTCACCAGCACGAAAAAGCTGGAATACAACTAGAGCGTTGGATGAATAAAGCACCCGTGCAAAAACATCTGCCTTCCGCCAGGGCCTAACGGGGAGAATGTCGCACTGGCGCTAACGCCCTTGCGCAACTGGTGCCGAGCTGGCAGGGTTATTCAATCGACCGTCGCTAATAAATGGAGGGCATAAATGATCCGCTGTCTACCATTTGCGAATGTGGTGGCGATCGTCGTTTTCCTTGCTCCGACCGTGCGCGCCGACGATGGTCCTGCCAAAGTGGATGGTGCGCCGCCACGCTACAAACTTCGCGTTGGACAGGAGCTGAATTACCAAGGAACAAATGGGTTCAAGAACGATTTCATCAACGTTAGCAGCAAGACCTCTTGGAAGCTGCTGGTCGTGCGGCAAAATGCCGACGGCGGCTGGCGATTGCTGGTGCGTTATGCGACAGCGCAAAAACGGACGTCTGACAAAGGCCAGGAGAGTTTCGCTCCGGAGCGCGCGTCGCTGGCCTGGTGCGATCTCTCGCGTGACGGTCGCATCGAGGAAAACCCGACGATTGGATTTACTGTCGACATAAGATCCGTGCTACCGCTGTTGCCTCCGACGGCACAGGCAGAAAGCTGGCAGGGCGAAGACCCCGGAACCGGCACGAAAAGCAAGTATGCAATCGTACAGCCCAGCGCCGAAGCCGGGCATGTTGAAATCCAGGAAATGCCCAAGAGTGCGCTGGACAACATCTTCTTGAGCTCGCCGAAGAGATCGTTTTTCTTCGACACAAGCCGTGGTCTCGTCGATCGCGTCGAGTTTGAAAGCGTTCAGGAATACAAGGGTCCTACGATTGGCGGCACGGCGCATCGTCGTGAGATACTCGTCAGCGTCCAGCAGCGCGATCTGAATTGGAGTACCGCGGTCGCTGTCGAGATGAACGACTACTTCGCCGTCCGACAAGAATGTGACGAACTTGTCGAACGCGCGGGCAAGCAGCCATCACGCACCGCTCAGTTATTGGCCACGGCCAAGGCGAATCTCGAGGATCTACGTAAGGCCCTGAAGACCGACATCATTCAGGCACAGCTGGACAATGACCTCGCCAACCATGCGCGAATGGCCAGTTATACCGAGAGGCAGGTTCAGCGCACCGCCGAAGTGCTCGACAAGCCGTCGCCGAGCTGGGAGACGATGGATCTCACCGGAACCACCCGTTCGATCGAGGCTTGCCGGGGCAAGGTGGTGATTCTCGACTTCTGGTACCGCGGTTGCGGCTGGTGCATCCGCGCGATGCCGCAAGTGCAGCAGGTGGCCGCGCACTTCCAAGGGCGTCCGGTCGAAGTCTTCGGCATGAACACGGACAAGGACGCGGAGGACGCGCGCTTCGTGACAGAAAAAATGGCGATCTCCTACCCCACGCTCAAGGCCGCGGAGTTGTCCGAGAGGTACGGCGTGCAAGGCTTTCCGACGCTCCTGATTATCGACCAAGAAGGCGTGGTGCGCGATATCCATGTGGGCTATTCGCGGAACCTGGCCAAGAGTGTCATCACGACGGTCGAAAAGCTGCTGGCCAGGCGCTAGCAGTGGAAACCTGGTGCCCCCCCCAAAGGCAGGCGGATGCTCGCCACCATTGCTCGCCCCGCGGATTTTCTCACTCAAGCTATTTACAAACCCCGATCGGGCCGATAAAAGGTTTGATAGCTAACCATTGGCCTTTGGGACGGCGCAAGCGCGAATTCGCACCGCTCCGACCCGTGGCGGCAGGATCGTCCTGGGACATATCAATACTTCGTGAGGTGACTCATGCGCGGCACGTTGCAAGTGGCGGCTGTGGCGGTTGCCCTTGTGGCATCGGGACAGGCATTGGCAACTGAATCGGCACCAAACGTGGTCGGCCGACAGATCGACTCGTTCTCGTTGCCGGATACGCACGGTAAGTCACAAGAGCTGAGCCAGCTTAGCGACGGAAAATTGCTGGTCGTGGCCTTTATCGGTACTGAGTGTCCACTGGCCAAGCAATACGCGCCGCGACTGGGGGCGCTCGCGGCCGAGTATGAATCCAAAGGGGTGAAGTTCGTCGCCATCGACGCAAACCTGCAAGACTCACTGGCCGAGCTCGCTCAGTTCGTCCGCATGTATGATCTTAAGTTTCCAGTCCTGAAAGATATGAACAACCGCGTGGCCGATGCTTTTGGTGCCACGCGAACGCCGGAAGTCTTTCTGCTCGATGCCGACCGCGTGGTGCGTTACGCAGGGCGGATAGACGATCAATTCGGTTTCAAGACCGGCGCCGGCTATGCCAAGCCGCGCCTGGAGCGCCGCGACCTGGCCGCGGCCATCGACGAGTTGTTGGCCGGCAAGCCGGTCAGCCAACCCATGATCAAGGCCGATGGCTGCTTGATCGGTCGCGTCAAACGCGAGCCGCATGGCGAAGTTACATACTCGAACCAAATCGCACGCATTGTGCAGAATCGCTGCCTGGAATGCCATCGGGCGGGCGAAGTCGCGCCGTTTGCAATGGATTCCTACGACGACATCGTCGGCTGGGCCGAAACGATTCGCGAAGTCGTCGATCAGGGACGCATGCCGCCCTGGTTCGCTAGCCCGGACCACGGCAAGTTCACCAATGATGCGCGGCTGACCCTCGAAGAGAAAGCTTTTATCGCGACCTGGGTCGACAACGGCTGCCCCGAAGGGGACCGTGCCCAATTGCCCGCGCCACGAGAATTCGCCAAGGGGTGGCGTATCGGCGCGCCGGACCAGGTTATCTATATGGACGAAAAGCCCTATGACGTACCTTCCGAAGGAACTGTTGAGTACAAGTACTTTACGGTCGATCCAGGCTGGACGGAGGATAAATGGGTGCAGGCCACCGAATCGCGACCCGGCAACTACGCGGTGGTGCATCACATCATTGTGTTCATCAAGCGTCCCGGCGCCGACGACCAAATGATGACGGGGCTGGGCGGTTACGCCCCCGGCAACCCGGCCGACGTGCATCCGCCAGGCACGGCTACGTTCGTACCGGCAGGCTCGAAGCTCTTGTTTCAGCTGCACTACACACCTAACGGTACCGCCACCACCGATCGCAGCATGATTGGCGTGAAGTTCGCCGATGCAAAGACGGTCAAGAAGAAGATTCACGGCGACGCGGTGGGCAACCTGTCGCTGAAGATTCCACCTGGCGAGTCGAACTACGAAGTCAGCGCCAAGCACAAATTCCGTCGCGACATGCTGCTGTTGAATATGACCCCGCACATGCACCTGCGCGGTAAGGATTTTCGCTACGTGCTCGATTATCCGGATGGGCGAAGCGAGGTCCTGCTCGATGTGCCAAACTGGGATTTCAACTGGCAACTACGTTACGAATTTGCCGAACCGGTGCAGGTCCCCAAGGGCTCGGTGCTGCGTTGCATCGCACACTTCGATAATTCGCCCGAGAACCTGGCGAATCCCGATCCCAAGAGTGAGGTCCGTTTCGGCGACCAGACGTGGGAAGAGATGATGTTCGGTTTCTACGCGTCGATCGATCCCGCGGAGGATCTGACCCTCAAAGTGGCCGCTGAGTCACCTCAGGGGGACACGCCCGCGGCAGGCGATGCGAGCAAAGACGGCGCTCGCGACGGCACGGCCATCGAACGTGACGGCGACGGAGAATAGCCTGCGGCTGGCAGGAGCTGTTCGCTTAAAACCAGCCCGACGATGCCCGCCAGGGTCTTAGGCCGCGGTTTTTTGACCGCTCGGGCAGTTGCCTGCCTGGACAGGGTACGCACTGCGCCGCAGAATGCTCGCGGGTATTGATTCCAGCACGCATTCTCCGGGTGACCTACCGATGACTCGCTGGCCAGACAACGCCATGCTGCCGGCGCTATGGCTATTGTTCTGCTGGTTGTCGTGCGCCGCGCGCGTCTGTGCGGCGGATGTGGCGCCGCTGGTAACCCGCATCATTGAGCGAATTCCGCGCACGCCGGCAGAGGTTGCCGAGGCGCACGAGAAGAGCAACCTGGGGTGTGTGCAACTGCCTAAGGATATTCCTTTGGTGCAGCCGAGTTTTGATCAGCACGTCTATTACGACGTGAAGGCGCCCGGTGCGGCGCAGAGTCTGCTTTTTGATTGGGGACGCTGGCCGATCATCGATTATGGCACGCGGATGACCGCAGCGGATCAAAAGGAGCTGCCGTTTTTTACCAGTTCCTCGATTCTGGACGTCATTGACAACACCTACGTTTGTCTGCAAGCGCGGGTGCATCGTGCGGCACCGGACGGCGTGCCCTATCTGCATTACCTGCCGATCGCCGGCGTGGGCGAGTACATCCAGTCAAAAACAACCACCGAGTTCGCCGCGCTACAGCAAGTGGCCGTGAGCAACGTTCGTAGCCTGGGCTTGTTTCTAAAAACATCCGACCGGCGCGAGCCCCAGTCATTGCGCACCCTGGTTGTCAGCATCAAGGGCACTAAGCTGATCCCCAACGAAGAATCGGGCGAGTTGCAATCCATTCCCACGCTTGAGTTGCTATTCGTGCGAATGCGCGTCGATCTCACGAGATTTGCGAGGAGCCCTGCCGATGCGGTGAAATTGCACGCCTTCGGCACGATCGACGGGCTGCAAAAGCTCGTCTACTTCAAGCCATATGCCGCGCCGGCCAGCGCCGACGATTGCACGATCCGCAGCACGGTCCGCATCACCGAATACTCACTGGCGGGACAGATTCCCTCGGGGCGCGCGGCGCGCGAGGTACGGATCAACGCCGCAAAGGAATTCACGATTCTCACGCTCGACGAATACGCCCGACGCAACGGGCTCGCCGGCGACGCGTTCGACAACATTACAGAGATTCTCGACGGTATCATTGATGGAAAAGTGAAATAGCCGCGACGCGCAGATTAAATCAGTCGGGTTCGGTGTTTCGACTTGTTCGGCCTGTCGGATATGTAGCTCCCCAGATTACAGAGATTTTGCAGATGGATGCGGATCTCGTGCATTGCCATTTGGAACCACGCTCGTTGTCGCTCATCGTCCATCTGTAAAAAATCTGCTTCAATCCGCGAGGTCTGTCGGTGAAAAACTTCGGCGTGCAGAGCAGATTTTCTCAACGGTGGCCATGACCGAATTTGCACACGAGCGTCATAAACCTCCCACGAAGCTGGTACGAGAGCGCGAATTGGTCGTGGCTTGCGCGCCGTTGCGCACGAACGTCAACCTTTCGCGCATCGTACGCGCGGCCGGCTGTTGCGGTGTGCGGCGGATTATTTGCTGCGGTCATGCCAAAGTGATCGGCAAGATCGCTCGGGATAGCCTCGATTCGCAGAATCCGGCCGGACTGTCGCTGGAAGTTCATCGCACTTTGGCCCCCGCCTTAGTGCGATTGCGGGAAGAGGGATTTCAGCTTGTCGGCCTCGAGCAGACGACCGGATCGCAGTGCTTGTATACATTTCCCTTTCCGCGCAAGACCGCCCTAGTGGTAGGCAACGAGCGGCAGGGTTTGGAGGATGACGTGCTGCGACTGGTCCACCAAGTGGTAGAGATTCCGGTCTACGGGCTCCCCTACGCCCACAACGTGGCCACGGCTACGGCCATGGCCCTCTACGAGTACTGCCGGCAGTTCCCCGCGGGATGAGCGGATGCAACGGCGTTGGTAGTCGTACTATCCCGCACAGTTCAGGCACAGCCCGGCACTGGCGACCGGGACCCGGATGTGCTAATTTTTATCCTCTTAAGCTGGTTCAGGCTGGCCCTTTCCGGCCCTGACCGGTGGCCGCCAAAACTGTCTCTGCTGACTGCTCTCGAGGGTTCGCGATGAAACAGGCAATTGCCGGGGTTGCTCCCCCGACGTCAAGCGAAGTTACCGTCATGACCGTGTGGCCGTCGATCGCGGTGACAGGTTTGGGCCGCTTCCTGGGGCGGCGTTACGAGAGTCGCCTGGGAATCGGCAATATCTGGACGGTCGGCAATGTTTGGAAAATCGCCTCGATACCGGTCGCCCTGGGGTTGTTCTTCATGCTCCTGGCCCCGGGCTTCAACCGACGCTATCGCCTGACCAATCGCCGGTTGATCATCGAAAAGGGAATCGTCCCCGCGCCAGAGAGTTCGGTGTTGCTCGACGACTTCGACGCCATCGATATCGAGTTCTTGCCTGGGCAGGAATGGTTTCCCTGCGGCGAGATGATCTTTCGCAAGGGCAAGATCGAGACCTTTCGCCTGTCGGCCGTTCCTCGCCCCGAATCTTTCAGGCAGGTCTGCCTGAAGACCCAGCGGAGCTACACATCGGTCAAGAACGTGCTCGCGCACCAGGCTGCCTTGGCGGTATGATCGCGAAATGATGAATTAGCTGACCTACGATTCGTCATTTCGCGTCAATCATCATTTCGCAGTTCATCGTCCAGCATCCTCTTTGATTCGCACGTTGCGGAACCATACGGGCTCGCGATGGTCTTGCAGACCGAGATAGCCGCGCAGCTGACGCTTGGCGAGTTCAGGCACTTTCTCAGCGTTTACATCCACGACCACCACCCCGTTGTGCGTGATACGATACGTCGTGTCGTGGCAATCGATCTCCATAGTGTTCCATTGCCCCGCCGGGTGACCGACGTGCTGCTGGGCTCCGGCCACCTTGTAAATGCTGGCGGCGAACTGTTCGGGCAAGATGTCGGCGTATCGTTTGTCGGCGTCGTCGAGTAGCTGCACCTCGACTCCGCTGGGATCATTGTCAGGAGGTTCCTGCTCTCGATGGGTGCCATCGTGCGGCACGCGAATGAACACGCCCGAATTGCCGCCTGCTTGTAGCTTGTATTCGAGTCGCAGGTTGAAATCGCCGTACTCCCGCAGGCTGCGCAGCCAGGGCCCCGCCTTGCCTGTGCATTCGAGTACACCGTCGGCCAGCTTCCAGCACGTGGCGGCATCGGCGGTAGCGCCTTCCCAACCATAGCCGTCTGTACCGCGCAGGGTTTCGCCGAGCAGCGCGTGATAACCAAGCTCGGTGATGCGAATGTTGCGGAACTCGAACTGCCCGCCGACTGGCACCTCGGACTGCAGCCCAATGTAACCATCTGGCACGGCGACAGCATCAGTTTTCCAGGCTGGCTTGCCATTGATTTCCAGCGCGGCCGTTTTACCAATCACGGTCAATCTAAAGTGGTTCCACTGACCCGCCAGGACCAGGCCGGTGCTCGACGCGTCCGGCAGATCCTTGATGTTACCTTCCATCCCCTGGGCTAGATTCACCTGGTACTTGGTCGGCCAGGCGCGTCCTGTGGCGCCGGGCAACTCGGAACGGATGTAAATGCCCGAGTCCCACATCTCGGCCTTGCGGGCTTTCCAGTCCAATTCCAAGGTGAAGTCACGGTATTTGTGATCCGTGCGAACAAATCCGTTGCCAGACTGCAAGACCAGCGAGCCATTTTCGACACCGGCCTCGCAACGGGTGACGTGCCAGCCCGACAGATCCTTACCATTGAACAGTGACGTCGTCACCCCTTCCGTGGCTGCCAGCGCGGTGGTCGCATAAAGCGCGAGCAATCCCCAAGCCAACACATACCAGCGCATGCGAACACCTTTCGTTGATGTCGTCAAATCGTTGGGATAATAACCGCGGCAACCAACAAAACCCGATGTGGCACGAGTGGGCCGCGAACATAAACACGGGCACGTGCAAACAGGTTGCTACGGCTTCAGCTCCAGCAACTTGACATTCTTATACCAGCACTTGTGGTCGTGATCCTGAAAACCCAGATAGCCGGAACGAGGCATGTCTTTGATGGCGGCACCGAATTTGTGTTTCGAGCCGTCGGGCCGTTTCCCTTTTTCGGGCCATTCGTCGACGTTGATCTTTGACACTTCCTCATCATTGACCCAGACGGTGATGAATGGGCCGCGGGCTTTGATCTTTACGTGATTCCAATCGTTCGGTTTGCTGGCGTTTTTCGTTGGTGCAACCAGATCGTAGATCGCACCGAAATCATGCCATCCTTTGCCCTTGCCATTGAAGACCTGCACTTCGAAGCCGGTGTAGACCGGATTGGCCGGGTCTCCGACGCGGAAGAAAATCCCCGAGTTACATTGTGCGTCACCCATCTTTACGTCGCACTCGAGGATGAAGTTGGCAAACTGCCTGTTGTAAATGATCAAGTAGCCGCCGGCCTTGTAGGGCACGAGCGCGCCATCTTCGATCGGCGTGGCAATCGCCTCGTTGTTGTTGCACTTCCAACCGGTCGTGTCATGACCGTTGAACAACAATTGCCAGCCTTCCGCTTTTTCTTGCGGAGTGAGCTCGTTGTCGGCGGCAAGCGCCTGCGAAGTGACGGCCAAACAGAAGGCGAATGCGAGCGTTCTTCCGGTACGCATCGAACTTCTCCTCAGGTAGGGTGAAACGTGGGCGGGGCGTGGATAGCGAATGGTCGAATTGTAATCCGACCTTCCAGGCAGTTCGAGTGCCAAGAGAGAGAATCGCTGTCGTTCCGGGACGCATTTATGTTTATGGCTGTTGTCGCGCCGGGGTCATATTGTGTGCGGTAACCGTCCAGAACATCCCTGGTAGCCGGCCACGCGAAGGGCATACAATACGGCATCATCTCGTCATGTATCGCGTCTTCTTCGTGCCTCCGCCGCTTTGTCGTGAAGCTTTTGCGTTCGAGCTACAGCAGAATGCTCGAGGTTCTTAAATTCAAGGTGCTTAGATGCGCGAAGAGAGCGAATTGCCGCGAGCCACATCCGGTTTACGCCGCAAGGGAGTGCCCCTCGCGACGCTCGTACTCTTGGCAGCCAGCGTCGCAACGTTTTGGCTGCTGCCAGCCGACGCCTTCGATCGCGGTATGCGGTCGACGTTTTCGTTCTTGGCGTGCATCTTGGCCAGTGTGATCATTGGCATTTGGTTTTTTGGATTTGCCGGTGCGGCGCGGCGGACTCGCGCCTCGGTGGGTTTGGTACTACTGTTGTTGGCCATAGGTGTTGTTGCCAGCGTGCGACGCGTGGAGTTCTCGGGCGACATGGAACCGACGTTCGATTTTCGCTGGCAGGAATCACGCGAAAGCCGCCTGGAGGGATTTCTTGAAGCGGAAATGAAAGATCCCCTGCCAGTGGAACAAGAAGCCGGCCGTCCCATGCCGCGCGTCCGCGCGGAAGACTCGCCGCAGTATCGCGGTCAGAAGTGGGACGGGATCGTCGATGGACCGGCGCTCGCGAGAAACTGGGAAGAGCAGCCCCCGAAATGTCTCTGGCGCCACCCCTGCGGCGAAGGGTATGCATCGTTCGCCGTGGTCGGCGATCTGGCCGTTACGATCGAGCAACGCGGCGATAACGAAGTGATTGTTTGTTACGACTTGTTAAGTGGCCGTCAGCATTGGACGTATGCCTATCCGGCGTTGTTCAACGAACGAGTCGGTGGTCCCGGCCCTCGCGCTACGCCCACGATCCATCAGGGACGCGTCTACTCACTGGGAGCGACAGGCGACCTGGTGAAGCTCGATCTGGCTGCCAACTACAAGATCTGGAAGACGAACATTCTCGCCGAGAACGGATCAGGCAATCTCGATTGGGGGATGAGTGGGTCGCCGCTCGTCTATGACGGCCGCGTGATCGTCAACCCCGGCACGCAGCAAGGGTCGGATGCGAGTGCGGACATTTTGTGCGTGGATGCGAACAAGGGAGACATCGTGGGGCGGGGCGGCAAGGCCAAGGCAAGCTATTGCTCGCCGATGCTCGCCACGCTTGCCGGCAAGCAACAGATTCTCGTCTTTGACGCGGCAGGCCTGGCGGGCTTCGATCCTGACGATGCCAGCGAACTGTGGCGAGTCGCCTGGACTAGCGACTTTGACATCAACGCCGCCCAGCCTGTCGTTCTTGACGACACGCATGTGATCATCACGTCGCAAGCGGGCTGCGCGCTGTTGGAGCTGTCTGCCAACGAGGGGCAATGGACCGCGACGGAAAAGTGGCGCAACCGCCTGATGAAATGCTCTTATGCTAATCCGATTGCCCACAACGGTTATCTATACGGGCTCGACGAGGGGATCATGGCCTGCCTGGATCTGACCACCGGCAAGCGGCTGTGGAAAAAGGGTCGTTACGGCCACGGTCAGATTTTGCTCTCGGGCGATTTACTGCTGGTGCTAAGCGAAAAGGGGGAGTTGGCCCTGGTCGAGGCTACACCGGAGGAATACCGCGAGCTTAGTCGGATCCAAGCTATTGAGGGGAAGACCTGGAACAATCCAGTTCTGGTTGGCGGACGGGCCCTGGTGCGCAACCATCTCGAAATGGCCTGCTACGAGCTGCCCTTGGCCAACCCAAACGAGCCACGCGATGCGCCACAGCCGGAGGAAGACGGGGTCGAATAGTCCGGCTCGTCAAAACAGGCGGTTGTAGCCGTTCAAGGCCGCCACGCGATAGGCTTCTGCCATGGTCGGGTAATTGAACGTGGTATTGATGAAGTACAGCAGCGAGTTGGCCTCGCCCGACTGCGCCATGATCGCCTGGCCGATATGGATGATCTCCGACGCGCTCGATCCAAAGCAGTGTACGCCCAGGATCTGCAGCGTCTCGCGATGGAAAAGGATTTTCAGCATTCCCACCTGGCGGCCTGTTATTTGCGCTCGCGCCAGATGCTTGTAGAGGGCGTGACCGATTTCGTAGGGCACCTTTTCGGCGGTCAACTCGCGCTCGGTGCGACCAATCGAACTGATTTCGGGGCTGGTGTAGATCCCGGTCGGAATGTCGCGGATTAGCGCGCATTCTTTTCGTCCGGTGATGATATGCGTGGCCGCGAACCGCCCTTGCACATAAGCGGCGCTTGCCAACGCGGGGAATCCGATGACGTCACCCACCGCGTAAATATGTGGTAGCGCCGTCTGAAACGTTTCGTTCACATCGAGTTGTCCGCGCTGGTTAGGTTGGATGCCGATTTGCTCCAAACCCAAGCCGCCGGCCTGACCGGTGCGACCGTTGGCCCATAGCAGGATGTCTGTCTTGAGTTGCTTGCCGCTCTTCAGGTGCACGATCACTCCGTCATCGCGCGGCTCGACACGTTCGTATTGTTCGTCGTGGCGAATCAGCACACCGAGATCGCGCATATGATACGCCATGGCGTCGATGATTTCGTCATCGAGAAACTCCAGCAGCTTCGAGCGCGTATTGATTAGGTTGACCTTGATGCCCAGGTTTTTGAACATTGTGGTATATTCGCAGCCCACGACCCCGGCGCCATAGACCGTCATCGACTGCGGCGTCTGCTCGAGATCGAGAATCGTATCGCTATCGAAAATGCGCGGATGGCCAAAGTCGATATCTGGCGGACGATAAGGACGCGAGCCGGTGGCGATGACGAAGGCGTCGGCCGCCAGCTGTTGGACGGTTTTATCTTCGCTGACTTCGACAGTATGGTCATCAATGAAACGCCCCCGTCCAGTAAACACTGGTACGTGATTGCGTTCGTAGAAGCTTGATCGCATTTCGATCTGTTGGCTGATAACGCGCTGTGCCGAACGGCGCAGTTCGGCCACAGAAAAGTGCAGCGACACGCCCGCAGCGCGGAACAGCGGATTTCGGTTCGCCTCGGTCATCTGAAAGATGGCATACCGCAGCGCTTTGCTGGGGATGGTGGCCCAATGGGTGCAGCCGCCGCCGATCTTGTTGAATTGCTCGACCACGGCCACGGTTTTACCGTGCTTTACGGCCTGCATGGCGGCCCCCTCACCGCCCGGACCACTACCGATTACCACTACGTCGAAATGGAGTTTGTTCATCAGATTTTTGCGCACGCTTTCCGGGAAGTTAGGGTCGACAATCCGTTGTCCGCGGAGAACGGCGTCGTATCGATGCGTTGCCGCGAATCAAATTTACTTCGTACTAAGGCGGCAGAGGGCGTGCCGGGCGTGCGGGTGCGAACAGGGATTCTACTAAGACTTGCGGCATCGCACCAAGGGGGCTCGTCGCCGGCCGTGACAGTGGCTTCGAAATGACGACCCGATTTTCAGGGTTCTTGCCCCCCTTTTTTGTCGCCAGAGTGTTTCGTGCGGCCGTGTTGGTTTATTCTCCACAGCAACGGCCGGCGCGATTATGGGCGACCTTGGATCGCCTCGCCCGTCAGGGTCGCGAAGCACACGTTGGCAGAATTTTCTTGCCCTTAGAAAGGTGATTGGCATGTTAGGCAAACTTGCCCTGCCGGAAGTCCGAGAGTTGATCGCCGAGCAGGATTTCGTCACATTACGCGACGCGCTGCAATCGTGGCTGGCCGCCGATTTGGCCGCGCTGTTAAGCCAGTTAGACTCCACCGAACGGTCGCAGCTGTTTGCCGTGCTTGGCACGAGTCAAGCCGCTGAGACTTTTGAATATCTGGACCTCGAGTTTCAACAGGAGCTGCTGGCGTTGCTCAGCGACGCCGCAGGCGCCGCCGTGCTCAATGAAATGGCGCCGGACGACCGGACCGCGCTCTTCGAAGAGTTATCCGTTGAGACCGCGGCGCGCCTGATGCCGCTATTATCGGACGAGCAACAGGCCATCACGCGGTCGCTATTGAGCTACGGCAAAAATACCGTGGGCCGGCTGATGACCCCGGACTACATCGCCGTGAAGCGAGAATGGACGGTCAAGCATGTCTTGGACCATGTCCGCGCTCATGGCAAGGACAGCGAGACGTTGAACGTCGTCTATGTCGTCGATAACGACAATCGCTTGATCGACGACTTGCGAATTCGCGAGATTCTACTGGCGCCGCTGCACGAATTTGTATCGGCGCTACTCAACAGCCATTTTGTCAGCCTGATCGTTACCGACGACAAGAAGAAGGCGGTCGATGTCTTCCGCAAATATGATCGCACGGTCCTGCCCGTCGTCGATTCGCATGGCTTTTTGGTAGGCATTGTGACGATCGACGATGTACTGGATGTAGCCGAGCAAGAAGCCACCCGCGACATTCAACGATTGGGCGGTTCCGAAGCGCTCGACGAACCGTACGCGGAAACGCCACTATTGGTCATGGTTCGCAAGCGCGCGTCGTGGCTGGTGATTCTCTTCCTGGGCGAACTGCTGACCGCGACGGCCATGGCTTACTACGAGGACGAAATCGCCAAGGCGGTTATCCTTGCCTTGTTCGTCCCGTTGATCATTTCCAGCGGCGGCAACTCCGGATCCCAGGCCGCCACGCTGATCGTGCGGGCACTGGCGCTGGGGGAAGTGCGGCTGCGCGATTGGGCACGCGTGCTTCGCAGGGAACTAGCCTCGGGACTGATGCTGGGAACGCTACTCGGCACGATCGGATTTCTGCGCATCGCCTTGTGGAGTTCTGTTTCGGACATTTATGGGCCACATTGGGCGCTCTGCGGGCTGACGGTGGGGCTATCGCTTGTGGGCGTCGTGACGTGGGGAGCCCTCTCGGGGGCGATGCTACCGTTTTTGCTCAAACGGCTAGGGTTCGATCCGGCGACGTCTTCAGCCCCGTTTGTCGCTACCTTGGTCGACGTGACCGGCCTGATGATCTACTTCACGGTGGCCATGATCGTGCTGCGCGGCACGCCGCTGTGACGCATGCCGGCGCCAGCATGCCAGCAATCGCTCTGACGATCGATTTCCGCGCAGCAGAGCGGAAAAATCGCGTCAATCGGTCCTGCCCCTACGGCCGATAGATTTCAATGAGCGCTGCGGCCGACGGCCGCGCGCTCCAACCTCGCTCGCTCTCGCGTTGCCCTGCCCACTTCACGCCTGATCGCATCTCATTCCCCGATCTGTCTTGCGAGGCCTCGTCATGAAGCCGCGTCGTTGGTTCGCTGCTGCCCTGTCTCTGTTGTGTGTCGCCGGTGGCTGCATGACCACCAAGGAATCGGACACGGCGCGAACGGGCGTCGAGCAACTGTTGATTTCGAGCGCCACGGATCGGGCGCTCGACAAGATCGATCTGGCTCCGATCGCACGCGCCAAGGTATTTGTCGATTCGCAGTACTTGGACTGCGTGGATAAGAACTACGTGATCGTGGCGATGCACCAGCGTCTGCTGCAACAGGGCTGCGCGCTCGTTGAAAAGCGAGAAGATGCCGACGTCGTCGTCGAGGTGGGCAGTGGCGGCTTGGGCACCGACCGTACCGAATGGTTCGTCGGCACTCCGGCGATTCCGCTGCCGCTTCCCTCGCCCATCGGCATACCCAAGCTGGCAATCTTCACTCGCACTCGCGCGATCGGCACCGCCAAACTGAGCATCATTGCGATGGACGTAAAGTCTCATCAGGCCGTGATCAATTCCGGCTGCTCGCTGGCGCGCAGCGACCAGAAGAATTGGAACATGCTGGGAATGGGCTCGATGCAGACCGGTACTGTCCCGCAGGAAATTGCCACGGCCACGGGTGACACCGAGTCAGTACTGGTGCCGTCGAACATTGCCCGCCGAAATGAGCCGGCGACCTCAGTCCGATAGCCGTCTTGGGTCAGTATACGGAAATGCCGACCAATGTTGCAAAACCCGAACTAGAAGCCGGCGTCTTGTTCTTCGCCTAGTAATTGTTCCGTGCGTTGCTTGATCAGCGAATCGCGCGCCACTGTCCGCTTATCGATCGCGCCGCGGAGCCGATCGAGCTGTTTTTCTAGCCGCTCGAGTTCCAATTGTCGCCGCTGCTGACGAACTTCAAAGTGTTGCGTCACTAAGTCCGCCAACTCCTCGCGTAGCTCTGCGCGACGGCTGTCGTTGGTCGCGCGGCGATAATGTTCCGCCAGCCCACGGGCTTTCACGTCGAGACTGACTTCCTCGGCATTGAGTTTTCCCATTTCTGGATCATCCGGCCCTATCACCTGCTGCGCGCGAAGGCCAGACCCGAGGCCACGAAGGCCACCTCCTTGCCGCGGCGGCAGCGGGGGGCCGTCTTCACCAGGGCGACCGGGCGGTGGTGGGGGCGGCAGCGGACCATCGGGGCGCGGCGGATTGTCGCCATCGGGTGCGAATCCGCCCGGCGGTGCGTAGGCACGGTCCTCGCCTGGCCGCGGCGGCCGGCGCTGCTCGGGATCAAGAACCTCGTCATGAGGTTGATCGGCGTTCTGCAACGCACCCGCCGCACGTACGGCCGCCCCTAATCCAGCACGCACGGCATCGCCCGCCGGGCGCCGGCCGGGAGGCAGACCTCGTCCGCGCAACGATCCACGCGACGCCGGACCGGCCTCGGTCGTTTTCGCCGGCTTGGCATCTTCAGTCTTGGGAGCGTCATCGGACTTTTTTGCATCGCTGGCTTTTTTTGCGTCATCGGCCGGCTTTGCGGCTTCGGTCGCCACCGATTGATCGTCGTCAGCCAGGGAAGCATGGCAGGTCAGCAACGGCAGGCAAACAGCCAGCCAGCTGAGGCTTCGTAAGGTCATGGTTATTTCCTCCCAAAGGATTGCAAGGTAGGAGTGCAACAAACATCAAGGAACGATTCCGACTGCGCGTTCAAGCAGACGACAGCCCGTTCATCGTTCCGCAGTCATCGTTCTGCAATTGCGTCACAACGTTCCATCCGTTATCTCACGTTCCAACTTGTCGACTTGGGTTTGCAGCAACGCGATACTATCGGGCTGTTCCTGCCACCGTTGCTCAACAGCCTGCACGTCATTGGCCAGCGAGGCGGCGTCTACCGCCAGCTCGTCATCCCATGCCAGGTTTTCGCCAGCATTCTCTTTGGCGATACTTTCTCCAAAGTCACGAGTTGCTAGCTCCTGGACCTCGGTCTCGGTGGGGATTGTGACCTTATCGATCCGAGATTCGCGACTTGCATCCGCTGCCGCGAGATCCGGCTCGCCGCGAGGAACACGCGTGACAAACGACACACATACGACAAGCCCTGCCGCGAGGGTCAGCAGTCCGGCACCCATTTGCAAACGCCGCCGACGTGACCGCCGAACGGCATGTGCCACGACGCGCTGCGCTAGTCCCGCTTCATCAAGCGGTGAGTCGCTTGCCGCGATCAACTGTGCGAAGGCGTTCCAGGCTTCCGCCAACTGTGGGTCTTGTAAGGGGTCGTGATTCATGCCTGTCACGCGGACCTCTCCACCAGCAACCGCCGCAATGCCATCAACCCTCGTCGCGCGTGGCTGAGCACGGTGTTTGTGGGGCTGTTCATGATGCGGGCAATTTCGTTGAAGTCTAGGTCGCCGTAATACCGTAACAAAAGCGTTCGCCGTTGCACTTCGGTTAGTGCGTCGAGGGCATCGGCCAGTTGCTGCCGGTTTTCGGCCCCCAACACAGCGGCCAGCGGTGTGCCGTCCGGGTTACGTGGCTCGATCTGCTGCCATTGATCGGGATCCACTGATTGTTCGCGGCCGCCTCGACGGGCGCGATCGCACGCCAGCCGGTCGGCAATTCGCAGCAGGTAGGCCCTCGGTTTTCCTTGCTCGGCATAGCGATCGCGCGATTCCCAGGCGCGGCAGAACACTTCTTGCACCAAATCCTCGGCCGCATGTCCGTCTCGAACCAAGGCCAACAGATACCCGTGTACCGCCCGCGCGTGGTCCCGCACCCACTCGGTCAAACGCTCGGTATCGGGCATGCGGTTGGCCATGACTACAAACTAAACAACGCCGGAACGACCAATAAATTGCACGCCAGGGGGCAAGAAGCCGGATTTTTACGAGGTTTGTACCGCGCACCGGATCGATTTTGAGGCGTTGCGCCGTGGGCCGGCCCATTGTACCCTTCACCGACGAACTCTCCGCTCAGTGAACTTGGGCCGTTGACGGCAGGTCACGGCTGATGGATGCTTTATAAAACCCCTTTTGTGCCTGGAGTGAGGCGGACTCCGTGCCAGCCGAGAGCTTGTCGAGGAGCCCCTGGTGAAAGACTCCCGCCTTTTGATTGTCGATGCCGACCATTCTAAGCGCGAACTTTACGCGCGAGCTGTCGAGGGGCTGCCGGCCTGTGAGCTGGTTTTCGAGGCCGATCTGGCGATCGCCGACCGACGTTTGGCGGATGAGTCGTTCGATGCGCTGATCGTCGCCATTTGCCCCCCCAACACGAAAGCCCTGGCCTTAGTCGACGCGGCGCGGCGGCGCGATGCCGCCCTGCCGGTGGTCATTGTCAGCGATCCGCCGACCGTCGACAGCGCCACCGCCGCCTTGCGATTGGGAGCGGCGGACTACCTGTCTCAGCCGCTGGTTGCAGGTATGCTTGCCGAACCGTTAGGCAGGCTGCTTGGACAGCGCCGGCGAGATGCCGAGCGCGAGTTGCTCCGCCGCCAGGTCGAACGTCCTTACACTTTCGACGACATCATCGGCACGAGTGCCGCGATGCGGAAGGTTTTCGAAACGATTGATCAGGTGGCCGACTCGGGCGTCGACGTGCTGGTCGTAGGTGATACGGGCACTGGCAAGGAGCTAGTGGCACGCAGCATTCACCGGCGCAGCCGTCGGGCCGGTGGCCCCTTCGTGCCGGTCGATTGCGGGGCCATACCCGAGAATCTGCTCGAGGCCGAGTTTTTTGGCCACGAGAAGGGAGCCTTCACGGGGGCCGAGAACCGCAGCATCGGCCTTTTGGAATTCGCCGACGCGGGGACATTTTTTCTCGACGAATTGGGCGAGTTGCCGCTATTGATGCAGGCCAAGCTGCTACGTACCTTGCAAGAGCGCAGGATTCGTCGTGTAGGCGGACGGCAAGAAACTGATGTCGACGTGCGAATCGTGGCGGCGACCGCTCGCGATCTTGACGCGATGGTGTCGCAGGGTCGCTTCCGCAAGGACTTGTATTACCGCATCAATGTGGTGCGCATCAACCTGCCCCCCCTTTCGGCACGTGGCGACGATCTGGGCCTGCTGGCGGAACATTTCGCCATTAAATACAGCCGCGAGATGAATAAGCCTGTGGCCGGCATCACGCCCGAAGCGTATCAAGTCATGGCCCACTACGCCTGGCCAGGCAACGTGCGCGAATTACAGAACGTGATCCGCCGGGCGTTGGCATTATCGACGAACTCGATGATCGGGGTCGAGAATCTGCCCGACTCGCTCGTGGTTAGCGCTGGCGCGGACCGGGGGGCCAAGAACGGAGCCGGAGGCTATTTCCGCGCACGTGACGACCACATGGCCAAATTCGAGCGGCAATACTTGATCGAACTCTTGCGACAACACGGCGGTGAAGTGACGTCCGCGGCACTCGAAGCGCAGTTACCCCGTGGCACCCTGTACAGGCTGCTGAAGAATCACGGCATCGACGCTGGCAGTTTTCGCGGGTGATCCAGCCAGGGCCTGGGTCGGGATTGCGCGCCACAAACGTGTGACAACTTACTCGGGGCGCGCGACGAACGACGTAAGTTAAATCACAGGCTGGCTTTTACGTGGCGCTGCTGATAATCCAGAAATCGTTGCCATGTCGCGCGCGTGAGAAACCCACCGAATTGCCTTGACGAATCAATTGGCGCGAGACGCGCGTCCGAACTCCAAGCAAGCACAGCAGTTCCAGATGCCCGGCGGGAATAATGCACCGATACATTGCCGCACGGCACAGGCGTTGCTTTAATGACTGCCGGCATCTGGAGGTTCCGGGTGAGGCGGACAGTAGAGCAAATTAGGGCGTCGAGTACGAAAGCGAGTTGAGCCATGAAAAAGATCGAAGCCGTCATCCGTCATTTCAAGTTGGAAGACGTGAAGAACGCCCTCACTGAAAAGGGCATCCACGGTATGACCGTGTCGGAAGTGCGCGGTTTCGGCCGCCAGAAGGGGCACACCGAGACCTACCGCGGTGCGGAGTACGCCGTGGACTTCATCCCGAAAGTAAAGTTGGAAGTCGTCGTCTCGGCTGCCGACGCCCACACGGTCGTCGATGCGATCGTCGGCAAGGCCCGCACCGGGCAGGTTGGCGACGGCAAGATCTTCGTCAGCGATCTCACCGAGGTCGTGCGCATTCGCACCGGCGAGACCGACCACGCCGCCCTGTAGGGCACCGGCGTCTGCTGCCGCAGAGAATCGAATCAGTGATCGGGGAGCGAAGCTTAGGCGGACTTCGCTCTCCGATTTTTTTTGCTGCGATTATCGAGCCGCAGAGTGAGATCGGCGATAACGTGTGCGCTCATCGAGTTCAAGTGGCACAGGCAGTTCGCCTCAGGACGAGCGCACCGCGTGACCAGCGCGGGGGCCGGCACTGCGGATTTCTTCGTTGGCGAATTGCTCGTATTGGGCAAAGTTCGCGCGAAACAGGGCGATGAGCTTATCGGCCGTCCGTTGATACGCGACTTCATCAGCCCAGGTTTGCTTGGGCAACAGAATCGCATCAGGCACCCCCGGACAATGCTGCGGCACCTCGAGTCCGAATTGCGGCTCGATAACCGTCGGCGCCTGTGCTAATTCGCCCGAGTGAATAGCGTCGATGATGGCCCGCGTGTAGGCCAGCTTGATGCGCGCGCCGGTACCGTAAGCCCCGCCGCTCCAGCCTGTGTTCACCAGCCATGCCTGAGCGTTATGCGCGCGAATTCGTTCGGCCAGCAGCGTCGCATATTTCGTGGGGTGCCAGACCATGAAGGCGGCGCCGAAACAGGCCGAAAACGTGACCGTCGGCTCGGTCACGCCCACTTCCGTGCCCGCGACCTTTGCGGTATAGCCGCTCAGAAAGTGATACATCGCTTGGGCAGGCGACAACTTGCTGACCGGCGGCAAAACCCCATAAGCGTCACAGGCCAGGAAGATGATGTTGGTCGGATGGCCGCCCTGGCAGGGGATTTTGGCATTGGGAATGAACTCGATCGGGTAGCAGGCCCGCGTGTTTTCGGTCAACGAATCGTCGCGGTAATCGGGCTCGCGCGTGGCCTCGTCAAAGACCACGTTCTCCAGCACTGAGCCGAAACGAATCGCCTGGTAAATCTCTGGCTCGGCCGCGGCCGAGAGACCGATGCACTTGGCGTAGCAGCCCCCTTCGATGTTGAAGACCCCCTCGTCGCTCCAGCAATGCTCGTCATCGCCGATCAGCCGACGATGCGGATCGGCCGAAAGCGTGGTCTTGCCGGTGCCCGATAGGCCGAAGAACAACGAGACGTCGCCGTCGATGCCCTCATTGGCCGAGCAGTGCATGGAGAGCACGCCCCGCAGAGGCATCAGATAGTTCATGATCGTGAAGATGCCCTTCTTCATCTCGCCGGCATACTCAGTGCCGAGAATGACGACCTCTCCGCGCTCGAAGCTGATGTCGACGCTCGTGCGCGACGTCATGCGCGCCGTCAGCAGGTTAGCGGGGAACTCGCCGGCATTGAAGATGGTGAAATCCGGTTCACCGAACGCAGCGAGTTCGTCCGCCGTGGGACGGATGAGCATGTTGTGCATGAACAACGCATGATACGGGCGTGCGCAGATCACGCGCACCTTCAACCGGTAACGTGGATTCCAACCGGCAAAGCCATCGACGACATAAATCAACGGCCGGGTCTCGAGATAGTCCACGGCCCGTTGCAGATTGGTGAGAAACGTGTGCTCGTCGAGCTGGATATTGATCGCACCCCACCACACGTTCCCCGAGCTATCGGCATGATCGACGATGCGTTTGTCCTTCGGGCTGCGGCCGGTTTTGCTGCCCGAGCGCGCCACAAGACCGCCGGATGGCATCAAGACGCCATGATCGCGCAGGATGGCCTCCTCGTACAATCGTGCCGGTGGCGCATTGCGCAAAACGTTGGGCACCGAAAGTCCATAGCGGCCCAGATTAAACGTATCGTGCATCATGCTTCTCGCGGAAAGAATATCGGCCAACCGAACCGGTTGCTATGACGTCCAAGGCTTTGACAACAAAAGGCAGAGTCCTGTCAGCCCGTCCCAGAGAGTCAAGCCAAAATAGTCCGCACGGGACATCGCTTGACGCTCGGTCAGAGGCCGTAAACTATACGCGCGCCGAGGTGCCCAGGCCAAGTTCTGCGGCGATCGTTTGCAGGGCGGCGATCACAAATTGGATATGTTCATCCAGGTCGACCCCCAGGTCTCTTGCCCCGCGATCGATATCCTCGCGTTTGACGGCGGCTGCAAACCCCTTTTGTTTTAGCTTTTTGCGTACACTGGCGGCCTGCATGCCGGCGAGCCGCTCGGGGCGCACCATAGCGACCGCCGTAACGAACCCTGCGAGCTCATCGCACGCGTATAGCGTCTTGTCTAGCTGCGAGCGTCGGGGACAGTCTGGCAGATAGTCCGCGTGCGATTTGATGGCGTAAATAATGTGCTCGGGATAACCCGCATCGGCCAGAATTGCGGCGCCCTTTAGCGGGTGGTCGGGGGGATTCGGCCATCGCTCGTAATCGAAATCGTGCAGTAACCCGACGATGCCCCACGTCTCCTCGTCCTCGCCGAAGCGGCGTGCGTAGGCTCGCATGGCCGCTTCGACCGCCAGCATATGCTTGCGCAAACTGTCGCCGCTCGTGTATTGGCAAACTAGATTGTAGGCGTCGGCACGATTCACGGGTGTTCGCACCTGGGAGATACGCAGCTGATGCCGCATGCCGGCGCGGCGAACGCACCTCGCTGTCACAAGTCATCCGTTTCGATGCGAGGCTTTCGCCCGCAGCGATGTCTAGCGACGTGTTGATTCAGCGGGCTTTGTCGAATCGGCGGCGGCGGTTTGCAACTCGCGCCACGGCTTCGAGGCTTCGTAGCTTTCCAGTTCCTTGGATAGGTCCGCCTTCTGCACGTCGTCCCCTAGGTCGAGAGCCTTCTTCGACCACTCGACGGCCGAAGAGAAATCTCCGATCTCGGCGTAGCCAGCCGCGAGCGTGCTAAGGATATGCGCCTGCTTATACTCGGTCTCTTCGCACGCCTTCTTCGCCAGATCGACCGCTCGCTTGCCGTCTCGCAACGAGGCATCCGGTGAAGTCGCCAACACCCAGGCCAGATTGTTCAGGACACCGCTGTCATCCCCCTTAAGGGCGAGAGCCTGTTCGAAATCGCTAATGGCTTCGCGCTGTTTGCCGGAGGTGAGATACAGATCGCCCCGCCCGCGAAAGGCCTGCCAATTCTTGGGATCGGCCTGCAAAATTTCGCCATACAATTGCATGCTGCGCTCCATCTTGCCGTCGGCGGCATAGACGGCCGCGAGCTGCAGCGAGGCCGCTTGATCGTCCGGTTCGAGCTTGCGGGCCAACTCCAGATCGCCCACGGCGGCCAAGTATTTATGGGCATGCGCCAAGAGGGCGGCCCGCTGACGCAGCGCTGGGACCATGCCGGGGCGCAGATCGAGTGCCTTGTTCAGGTCCTCCATCGCCTCATCCAAATGGTCGGGGATGGCGGCTTCAGCGCGCAACAGTAGGGCCGGAACATTGTCGCGATCGATACGCAGGACTTCGCTGAAATCGGCCAGTCCTGCTTCGTTTTTGCCAGCCAGCATGTTAACGCGGCCGCGTTGCAGCAGGATTTCGACCGAATCGGGAGCCAACTCCAGGGCGCGGTCCAGGCTGGCGCGCGCTTCGTCGAACTTCGTCTGTGTGGCTAAGGTCAGGGCCTTGGCTTCATGCGTCGTTGCGTCTTCGGGATCGAGAGCCAGGGCGGCGTCGAAGTCGGCCACGGCGCCGTCGGCATCTTTCAACGACAGCTTCATGGCACCCCGAGTACGCAAGATCTTGGGGTCTTGCGGCGCGAGCTTGGCCGCATCATTAAGGTCCGCCAGGGCTTGCTCGGGCGTATCCTGGATCGAGCTTCGCATCAGCAAGGCTTCGGATTGCTTGGCGGGATCGTCGGCGGTCAGACGGACGATCTCGTTGGTGGCCGACATGGCGCGCTTGCGGTCGCCGCCGGGAAGCGCTTGGAGTTTGGAGACCAGCAGGTAGGCGTCGACCATCGTGGGGTCGTATTGCAGGGCACGCTCCAGATCGGCCAAGCCAATTTGGCGCATTTGCGGCCACTGGGGAGGGGGAGCACCGCGACCGAAGATCATCTCGCAGACCGCCGATCCGCGTTCCAACAGCGATGATGCCAACAACTGCTTGGCGAATCCTTGGTTCTTTTCGCTCAATCCCTTGTCGAGCGCACTTTCGCACTGGCTGATGACAACATTCAGGTCCCGCACGCTGCGGGCCGACAGCTTTGTCTCGATCGCTTGGTCGAGATCCTCCTGCCCATTCTCTTTTTCTTCGCCAGCCCAAGAGTGGGTGGCCATAAGCATCAGCAACGAAACGAGACCTGCGGTGTGAACCGGCGCACGCATGGTATTAACTCCCTCGAATGGCAAGACCTGTGACCATCCCTGGTAGGCACCCCGCAGTGCAATCGTCGCACCTGGCCGGTGGACTTCGCGGCCGAGGCGACCGGAGCCATTTCCGGTAGCCACCGATGTTGCCGCGGGACACGCTGGCGGATGCGGGGCTCTGGGAACCTATTATGACCGCAATCCGGATTTGATGCTATCCGAGTCGATCGCCGTAAAGGCCGGTGCGATATTTGCTTATAGCGGGGCCGGCAAATCACGATGACAGAAAATCACCGCCGCCCCGACATAACAGGCCAGTCCGCAAGCCAGCAAGACGCCGTCGTACCGGACGGACAGGGCCCAGGCGTGGTCGTAATCGATGACCAAAGCCTGGGGTTCGCAGGCGGTGGCGAAGGTGAAATACATCAGCCATTCGAATCGTTCCACCAGCCGGCCAATCACCTTGAACACGAGCTCCACCATGTAAAAGGCACCCATGATGCCGATGGTCCGCCAGCGATAGTCGTCGGCCGACGAGACGAGGGTGCTAGCACCCGACAAAAAAAACATCATGGCAAACAGATTCAGAACGCCCGGCACAAAGTCGGTCCAGAAGACGGGCTCGCTCAGCTTGACCGTCGCCAACCCCATGCATGTACCCAGCAGCACGGCCGATGCCAGGATCGCGGACCCGATCGTGGTGACGATCGCCTGTGTGGCCAAAATCGACAGGCGCCGCACCGGCTGCGCCGTGAGCATCTCCATGGTGCCGCGGCCAATCTCGCCGCTCACGGCGTCCGATCCGCGCCCCACGGCCCAGATGGTTGTCGAGAACAGCACGACGGGATCAACGAACGCGGCCGAAATGCGACCCACCGGCGTGGCCACGCTCGCAAATGGCACACCAGAAAGTTTCTCGAACGACGGGGGCAAGGTCTCTAGAAAAATCGCCAGCGGCCCCAGTTCGATCAGGCTCGACAGATAGACGAACAGCCAGTTAAAGACGAACAATAGCGCCGTCAAAAAGATCACCAGCAATCGTGCATCGCCGATCGCCTTGCGCCACAGGGCCTTGTTTCCCATTACTGCACCTCGCCCCCATGAAAGCGATCATAGATCGAGCGCAGTCGATAAGGCTCGATGCGTACCTCTGCCAGGGGCAATGTGGCCAACCAGCCAAGCAGCGGCGATAATTCGCCGGGCGTCTCGATCGTCACCGATTCGGTGCCATTTTGATGAATTTGAATATCACCGGCCAGCCGCGCGGGAACCGGCGGCAAAGGGCCGGTAAGCTGCGCGCTAATGCGATGCTGCCGGCGCAGCTCGGCCATGATCTGCGTATGGACGACTTTGCCCTTGCGCAAAATGCACACGCGATTGCACGCATCTTCGACCTCGTCCAACACGTGCGACGAGAAGATCACAGTGCGGCCCGCGGCCTGCGCCTCGCGCACGATTGCCACCACGTCGCTGCGAACCGTCGGGTCTAGATTGGCTGTCGGCTCATCGAGAATCAACAGGGGCGTATCGGCTGCCAGCACAGCGGCTAGCGCCAGCTTCTGCCGCATGCCGGTCGAGAAACCAGAAACTTGTCCCGACAGATCCAACTCCAGACGGTCGGCAAAAGCCAACGCACGCTGCAAATCGGCACTGCTGCGCACGTCGCAAAAGAATCGCAGTACCTCGCGACCCCGCATCTGCGGGAAGAGCCGGGCGTCGCCCGGCAAATAGGCCACACGCTCGTGTACGGCCACGCTTTGCCGGTAGCAGTCCAGACCGTCGATCGTGGCCTGACCGGCCGTGGGCCGCAGGTATCCCATCAACAGTCGCAAGAGCGTGGTCTTGCCGGCGCCATTAGGTCCGAGCAGCCCCAGCACCTCTCCGCGAGGAATTTCCAGGTCGCACCGGTCCAGCGCGGTCTTCTGGCCGTAGGCCTTGGTCAACGAATGGGTTTCGACCAGCACTCAGACCATCCTCGCAAAGAAAACCGACGGTCGCAGACAGCCCGTTGGCGCCTCATCCGAATCGAGCGGGACGCAGACGATATTGAAGTCGCTCTATTGTTGACGCGCTGCCGCCGACTGACAAGCGTCCTTTGGTTTGCGGCTGTCGCTGGCTGCAGTATGAATGTGCGATCGCGGCGCCCGGGGGGGTCAAGCTCCGCCAGAGCTGATTATTGCGGCGATTCGTTCGCGATTCACCGGCTCGATCAAGCCATGCTCGCAAATGATGGCGCGGATCAAGCGGGCTGGCGTGACATCAAAGGCCGGGTTGTAGACCTTTATGCCATCCGGCGCAGTCTGGCGGCCGAAGCCGTGGGTTATTTCGCGGCTGTTGCGTTCTTCGATCGGGATTTGACTGCCATCGGCCAGGGACAGGTCGAACGTACTTGTCGGCGCGGCCACGTAGAAGGGAATGTCGTGCGCGGCGGCCAACAAGGCCACGCCGTAGGTGCCGATCTTGTTGGCCGTGTCGCCGTTGGCGGCGATCCGATCGGCTCCTGTGATGACTGCCTGCACGCGCCCCTCGCGCATCACTTGGGCCGCCATCGAGTCGCAGATGAGCGTCACATCGATGCCCCGCTGCTGTAGCTCCCATGCCGTCAACCGGGCGCCTTGCAACAGAGGCCGGGTCTCATCGGCATAGACGTGCAACTGCTTGCCAGATTCTTGCGCGGCGAAGAATACGGCCAATGCGGTACCGTAGTCGCTGGTGGCCAGGCCGCCTGCATTGCAGTGCGTGAGGACTCCTTGACCGTCGGTGAGCAGTGCGGCGCCGAAACGGCCAATCGCGCGGCACATGGCACGATCTTCCTCGTTGATTGCCTGCGCTTCGGCGAGTAGTCGGCCGGCAATTTCGCGCGGCGATAGTGCTTCCGACGCGTTGGCGACCTGCTCCAATCGAGCAATTGCCCAGAACAGGTTGACGGCCGTCGGCCGGCTATCGGCCAAACGTTGAGCATCCTTGTGCAGTTGAACGCGAAAGGCCGCCGCTTCAAGCTTCATGGCGTGCTGTGCGCCCAGTACTAGTCCATAAGCAGCAGCGATGCCGATCGCCGGCGCACCGCGGACCCGCAGCACGCGAATGGCCTCGAATACCGTTTCCACATCATGGCAGTCGATTTCACGCACTTCCAGCGGCAAGAGCGTTTGATCGATCAGTTTTAAATGACCGTCGACGTCTCCGACCCAGCGAAGCGTTGGCGGTGCGACAGGATATTGCTCGATCGACATAGGATGCTTGCGATCAATGGTCGAAACAAGGGTTCAGTGGCATGTCAAACGTCTCGGCCACGGCTCGATTGGTGACCGCGCCATCCATGATGTTTACCGCGCGGGCGATAGGCGGAAAGCGCTGGCAGGATTCTGCCAAACCGTAGCGTGCCAGGTGCAACGCCCAAGGAAGCGTTACGTTGCACAGCGCGTATGTGCTGGTGCGCCCCACCGCGCCCGGCATGTTGGTAACGCAATAATGGACGACTTGCTCGACCAGGAACGTCGGTTCGCTATGCGTCGTCGGATGGCTGGTGGCAACGCAGCCCCCTTGGTCGATGGCCACGTCGATGATCACGCTGCCCGGCTGCATCACCTTCAGGTCGCTTTCCTCGATCAGCATCGGCGCTCTGGCACCGGGGATCAGCACGGCGCCGATCACCAAGTCTGCGCGACGCAATTGCTCGCGAATCGTATGGCGATCGCTGAACAGACAATCGACGTTGGCCGGCATGATATCGTCGAGATAGCGCAGCCGATCCATGTTGACGTCCATAAGTCCGACGTTGGCGCCGAAGCCAGCCGCAACCTTTGCGGCATTCGCGCCCACCACGCCTCCCCCCAGGATCGTGATGTTGGCGGGGGCCACTCCGGGCACTCCCCCCAGCAAAATCCCGCGCCCCATCTGAGGGCGCTCGAGATATTTGGCCCCTTCCTGGATGCTCATGCGACCGGCCACCTCGCTCATGGGCGTCAACAGCGGCAGACGTCCGTTGTCGTCGCGCAGTGTCTCGTAGGCAACCGCGGTGCAGCCGCTGGCTAATACGGCTTCGGTCAGAAGCCGATCCGCGGCGAAATGAAAATATGTGAATACGATTTGCCGCCGGCGCAGCAGCGGCCATTCGCTGGGGAGAGGCTCTTTCACCTTGAGGACCATGTCGGCCCTGGCGAAAACTTCTGCGGGGCCTTCGACCATGCGGGCGCCCTGCTCGATGTATTGTTCGTCCAGTATGCCCGAGCCAAGGCCCGCACCGGATTCGACCAGGACCTCGTGCTTGGCGCGGACCAACTCTTCGACGCCGACGGGCAGCAGTGCCACGCGGTATTCGTCGCGCTTGATTTCCTTGGGTACGCCGACGATCACGGTCGGATCCTTTCCAAAGGAGACGCAAACCTCTGCAACCTGGAGCCGGCTCCGTCGCGACCAAGCAGGCCGCTGGCAATGATGCGAATCCGCGCCGATTGTGTCAACCGCGACCAGTTGCTGAGCACACGCACTGGCACAGAAACCGTGGCACTCGCGCGAGACTACTCGTGAGAGGCCGTCGTCGAGTCGATTTCCTTGGCAGAATCCCCTGACCCTTCTTCGCTGCGCCGTAGGTAGAGCTTGATGGGGACTTCGCCGAATGGAAGGTGGTCACGGAACACCCCCAACAAATAGCGGCGATAATCCGTTTTGAAGAGTCGCGGTTCGTTGCAGAACAGCACGATAGTTGGCGGCTGAATGCCCACTTGCGTGCCGTAATAGATCTTCGGCCGACGATTGGACGACAGCGGCGGCGGATTCCCATCCAGGGCTGCTCGCACAAGCTTGTTCAAATCGGCCGTCGACACACGATCCTGCGATTGCTTGAAGAGCATCTGGCCGTGGTTCAACAGCGCTTTGACGTTTTTGCCGGTCTGACCCGTAATAAAGGCGATGGGCACGTGCCACATCGAGCGGAAAGTGTCGCGCAGGTATTTGACCCACTTCTCCGTCGGCATCGAATCGGCCAGCAAGTCCCACTTATTGACGACAAAGACACAAGGCTTGTATTGCTCGCTAATGTAGTCGCCCAACTGCTTGTCAACCTTGCTGATGGGCTGCGACGCATCGAAGAATAGCAATACGACGTCCGCGCGGCGGATGCTGCGCTGTGCGCGATGTAAGCTGTAAAAGTCGATGTCGGTCGTAATGCTCTTGCGACGCCGCAACCCCGGCGTATCGATGGCCATGAAGGCCTTGCCGTCGAGCTCGAAGCGCACATCGACGCTGTCTCGCGTGGTGCCGGGCACTTCGCTGGTAATCATTCGTTCGGCCTTGGCCAAACTATTAACAAAAGTGCTTTTGCCCGTATTGCGGCGGCCGACGATCGCCACCTTCATCGTGGCTTCGGCAGGAGCAGGGGATAGGCCGTCGTCCGGTGGCAGCCGCTCGATGATTAAATCGAGTAACTCTTGCCGACCGCGGTTTTCCTTGGCGCTGACGCGCACGATCTTGCCGCGCCCCAGCTTATAGAATTCATCGGCTTGGATGTCCATGCTCGGCGCGTCGGCCTTGTTCGCCACACAGAGGATCGGCACGTCGATGTATCGCAGCCGCTTCGAGACCTCTTGATCCAGCGGCACGACCCCACTGCGCGTATCGACCACGAATAGCACGACGCTTGCAGACTCCAACGCGATCGTGATTTGCTGCTCAATGTCCGCCGTGAGGTTATCGACGTCTTCGACGCCAATACCGCCGGTATCGACCAGTTCGAAGTAGCGGTCATCGACACACATCAGGTGTGTGAGGCGGTCCCGCGTGACGCCTGCCGTGCCGTCGACAATGGCCAGTCGCTTGCCAACGATCCAATTGAAAAGGCTCGACTTGCCTACGTTCGGCCGGCCGACAATGACAACCTGCGGGATACCCATGACCAAATTGATACGTACGAGGTGAAATAATGCTCGGCGGTACTGGGCCAGGACCGACGGCCCGCCGCGACCGAGCACTCCATGATACCTGTTCGCCCCCTAACTGTGAGCCGGAAACTGGCGGTAGGCGTCATTTTACGTGCTATCGCCCTACCGCTTATACTCCTGGCAGATATACGCAACGGCCGCATACTTCGGAGGCACGGATGTCGAAAATGTCTGACAAAGCGGGTCGCTCAACGGGGCGCGCGGTCGTCCAGACGTTGGAATCTCTGGAACGGGCTGGAATCACACATCTGCCCAAGAAACGCTCGCGCGCGGCGCGACCGGCCCCCGGGGGGCAAGAAATCTCCCCGGCGGCTGTGGTCCGCGCGACGGAGCCCGAGGTTACTGTCAGTCCGGCAGCCGCGGCGATCCCGACACCCCAGGTTCGGAACCTGACACGCGACGAGCGCGTGGCGCAGCTGGAAATTATTCGCGGCGAAGTCGCTGGCTGCCAGCGCTGTGGGGAGTTGGCTGCCACGCGTTGCAAAACCGTGTTCGGTTCCGGAACTCCTCAACCACGCCTGGTATTCATGGGTGAGGCACCCGGTGCCGACGAAGACCGCCAAGGTGAGCCGTTCGTCGGCCGTGCTGGCCAACTGCTTACCAAAATCATCGAGGCCTGTACGCTCCGTCGGGAGGATGTTTATATCCTCAACACGCTCAAATGCCGGCCCCCCGAGAACCGCACGCCGCTCCCCCAGGAGGCGGCCAACTGTCGTGAGTTTCTCGATCGGCAATTGGCCATCTTGCAGCCCGAGTACATCTGCTGCTTGGGAGCGGTAGCTGCGCAAAATCTGCTCGGCACCACGCAGACCATTGGTCGCTTACGCGGAAGTTTGCATGCGTTTCAAGGTTTCCGCGTATTGTGCACCTATCATCCGGCCTACTTGCTGCGCAATCCGGCTGCCAAGAAAGACTGCTGGCAAGATATGCAGTTGCTATTGCGCGAGATGGGTATCCCACTGCCAAGTGCGGGCAGCCAATCCTGAAATGGATTCCAGGCAGCTGACCTATTGCGCTACGCGGATATCGGTCGGCGCGCAAGTCAGCGCCTTACTGCGTAGGCTGCCGAGTCAGGTTTCCGCGGTGGCAACCGGGGGTACGAGGCGAAACAGCACGTCGCGCACGGCCTTCAGCTTCACAGGCAAAGGAACGACCACGCGATGATCGGCCAGGTGCGGCTGAATCCGCGCGTGCCATTCCGGGTGTTTCTCATCGAGCAGAATCACCGTCGGAACTTTTCCGGTCTGTTCCCCCGAGGCGAGATCCACGAATGCGTCGACAACCGCGTCTTTTAACTCGCCGCTGGAAAGTATGACCCCGTCGATGGGATGCTGCGTATCCTCGCAGCGCGCTAGAGCCCGCTTGGCATCGCTGATCACTAGCACTCGGTAGCCATAGCGTTTCAGTGCGTCACGGAACGTATCCTGCACTTGCGAATTCGACTCGACCACCAACAAGGCGCGCCGTTGGCTGTCTGGTAAATACTGCGCGACTTCGCGCTGTTTCTTCATTTGATCGGCGGGCGAAAGCTGTTGCATGCTGGCCGCGGTGATGTCCTCGGTGCCCAGGCAAGCTTCGTCTTCGCCAGCGGCCATGCGGTCCCCGGCCATCCGCAGGTCCATGTGCATTTGGCCGGGAGTTTGAAAGCGCTTGTCGGCTTCCAGACTCATGGCCTTGTTGACCACCGCCGCGACCACCCGCGGCACCCCGGGGCAGGCCAGATGGATTGGTTCAACGCCGGTATAGCGCGACTTTGATAACCGCTGAATGCGATCGCGCGTTTCGACCAGCGGAGCCTTGCCGCTCAGCATGTGGTAGAAAATGCAGCCGATAAAGTAGATATCGCTACGGGCGTCATCCTTGCGTACGCCCGTCGCCCGTTCCAATCCGGCATAGTCGATCGTGCGAGCATTTAAAGTTTCTGCAGTGATCGACTCGTCGGCAATCCTCTCATCAGCGCCGGCCAGTCCGAAATCGACTAGCTTGGCCTGACCACGGCTGGAGAGCAGTACGTTAGTCAGCTTCAGATCCCGATGGGAGATGCCACGCTGATAGGCATAGTCGAGGCCTGCCGCTATATCGGTGGCGATTTTGGTGGCCTCGGTCGGCGAGAATTTCTTACGCACCTTCATGAAATCGCGGAGGTTTCCCCCTTCGACGAACTCCATGACGAGATAGTGCAAGTTGCCCTTCGATACCGCCTCGAAGATGGGAACGATGTTGGGGTGTCGCAACGAAACCCCCATCAATCCCTCGCGGTAGAATTGATCGGTCTGCGCCGGATCCTCGCAGTAGCGACGGCGGAGAACCTTCAGGGCGACGACCTTCCCGGAATCTTTGTGAACGGCCCGGTAGACCCTCGCAAAGCTGCCGCCGGCTACCAGATACAGGACCTTGTAGTCTCCATAGAAATAGCCGCCGCGTTCGCCGCGTAGCAGACGCTCTAGTTGAAAATTGGTCAGCAGTTCGCGACGCAGCAGCAATTGAACGAACTCGTCGACCGTTACATTGCGTCGACCGAACTCGCCCCAGATCTCCTGTAACTGGCGATCCGTAAGAAGGTTGAGGTCGAACGCGCGCTGAGCGATCGATTCAGCGGTCTGTTCGGCCATGGTGCTATCGACTCCCTGTTCCCGTGGCGCGCAACGGCACCAATGCAACTTCGTCGCCCGGAGCCCGCGCTGGCGGGAATACGCGCGTTGACCTCAATCGTACGCTGACTGCGAAATGCTCGCAACGACCGTAGGACGAAGTGTCGGTCCGCGCCAAAAAAGAAGCACCCGGTTGGGTGGCTGGGTCGAACAACGCGCGCCGTCAGTCCTTTGCCACTTTCTAGACGGCGGCCCGGGGAGTATACGAGGCCGCACCAACCCTCGGGCGTCCACCGCCTTTGAATTAGTTCGGCACTGGAGTATCCGGCAGATTTGCTGAGGGCGCAAGAAAAGAAGCACTCGGGCCCGTGGGAGAAATGAGACCCGAGTGCTTCAGTCGCGGAATGGCAGATTTAGCGGATCAGGGGGCGGGGGGTAGCGAAATGGTCAGGATTGTTCCAACCGGCTGCGGTAGTCGTCACGCTCGCGGCGGGTGGCTTCCAAGTCGAACATCAGATACTTCATGTCGAGCCGCAATTGGCCCAACGCATCTTGAACCATGCCGAGGATTCGCCGGCGACGTTGCGTGCTTTCGACAACGCGTGACAGGGCAGGCGCCAACATTTCTCGAACCTCGGGCGAAAGGGACTCGATATGGCTACGAAGCAAAACCAGGTCTTGCGGGAGACCCGACGATTCGGCGGACGTGTCGTGGGAAACTTGGCTCATGGTGTCGGCCCTTGTAGCGTTGTCAGGATGCTGAGTTGGTCTTAAAGCACCGGGCGTGCCAGAGCATGGTGCCGATCCAAGGTCAGCGCGTAACTCCTTGTGACGAAAGAATTTCAGGGATCCGGTGCGTTTTCGTCCGTCGAGCAGATGTTGACGAAAGGCATCGAAGTGATCTGGAGGCAGTTCGCAAACCCTGATAGAAACGGGGTTTAAGGAAAATTCCCGGAATACGTCGCCGTGTCGCTTTTCCGCCATGCGGCGGGCCGTAAATCGGGAAATGTTTGGGCCGACGGATCGCCCGATGAGTTCTTCGCACCGTTCCCTACTCGGGAAAGCCCTGTTGTGGGCGTCCCTCGTGGCGTCGAGCGTGGAGGTGCGCGCCCAGGTCGTCGTGCGGCAAGATTTTGATGGTCCAGACACGACCTGGCGCGACGGGCGGGGTAGCCCCAGTTATCGCACCCTGGATCATAGACGCACGAGCGAGGGCGCGCGGACCGGAGCGGGCTGCGAATTCTTTGCCTTTGCGTCCGGTGGCAAAGGCACCTTCGTCTACCTAATTCACGACCTGGCGCCGGCACGAATTATCGACGAGTTGAAACCTAGCCTGTGGGTGCGATCCGACCAGCAGGGAATTCAGCTATTGGCCCGTGTGGTTTTCCCGCGCAGCATCAACCCCGAGACCAAACAACCCGACTCGACGCTCATTGCCGGCACAAGCTACGCCCGCGTTGGCTCCTGGGAACAACTGCGGATTGAAGACGTGCCAAAACTCATGGCAGGTCAGGCCCGTGTCTTGCGCGCCGAATTCAAACGCGAAGTTGACAGTCGCGAGGCGTTTATCGATCGGCTGGTGTTAAATATCTACACCGCTCCGGGCCAAACACGCCTATGGATCGACGACCTCGAAGTGGCCGGATTCGTAGGCGAGGCGGCAATGCCCGCGGGCACAGGGCCTCTCCCCTCGGCGGTGTCGCATCAGCCGGGATCACGCGCCGAGCCCGTTCCGGCTGGCCCGACGGCGCCTCGTCGCCAGGGACCGCAACTCAAAAATGACATGCTTCTGGTCGGAGAGCGGCCATTTTTCCCACGTGCTATCGAGTATCAAGGGGAGCCATTCACGGTCCTTAAAGATCGTGGATTCAATACGGTTCGACTTCGCGCGCTTCCGTCCGATGCACTGTTGGCGGAAGCGAACAAAACTGGCCTGTGGCTGATCTGCCCGCCCCCCTTGCCCGCCGGGCTCGATCGCCCTGTCGTCGACGCCGCCCCTTTGGCTGGCATCACTGCGGAATTCGATTGCGTGCTGGCTTGGGACCTAGGCGAAGGGCTCACGGGCCGAGAACTGGCCGCGGTGAAACGTTGGGCCGAGCAAGTACGCCGCGCCGACCAGCTTGCGCGCCCGATCATTTGCGGCGCGAGCGCCGACTTGCGCGAATATAGTGCACCCGGCCGTGCCGATATTCTGGTGCTCGATCGCTTTACTCCGTCTACCAGCTTCGAGTTGAACGACTATCGCCGATGGCTGCACGAAAGACCGCGGTTCGCGCGGTACGGCACGCCCATCTGGAGCACAGTACCCACCGAGCCCGCCGCGACCCTGGTCAGTCAGCTGGTCGGATTCTCCGCGGGTCGTCCCGTAAATCTGTTGGCGGGGACAGAGCAGACGAGGTTGGTGGCCTACACGGCGCTTGGCGCCGGAGCCCGAGGGCTGATTTTTGCGTCGCACGCTCCGTTGACCGGCCAGGACGTCGACACGCGCTGGCGCGCCTCGCAACTGGAACTGTTGAATCTCGAGTTGGAATTGATCGAGCCTTGGATCGCTGCCGGCACATTGGTCACAACGGTGTCTAGCACGGACAACGAGGTGCAGGCCGCAGTGCTGCAGACCAACGGTGCGCATTTGGTACTGCCGGTCTGGTCCGGCAAGGGCGCACAATTCGTCCCCGGGCATGCAACGGCCACCGGTGAGTTGTCCTTCCGTGTGCCTGGTGTGCCAGAGACGATGAAGGCCTACGAAATCTGGCCCGGCGGCATGCGGCTGATTAGGACACTGCGGGTAACGGGCGGAGTTAATGTCACGATCGACAACTTTGGTTTAACCTCGATGGTCCTGATCACCCAGGATTTGCAGGGAGAGGTGATGAAACGCGCGTCCCAGGCGCGCGATCACGCGGCGAAACTGCTGATCGAGATGGCGACGGTTAAGTTGCAAATCGACACTGATGTTCGCGGGCAGCTTTCCAACCGCGGCAAAGCAAAGACACTGGCGCCGCGCGATCAATTGCTGCAGACCGCTCGAACAGAATTGCAGTCCGCCGAAACATCGTTAGGCCGCGGCAATGTGACTGACGCCTTTCGATTTGCCCAGCTGTCCCTACGCAATTTGCGCGCGATGGAAAGGGACTATTGGCTAGCGGCCACGGCGAAGTTGGGTTCGCCAGTAAGTAATCCGTACGCCGTTGCGTTTGCGACGTTGCCTCAGCATTTCTCGCTGGTCGAGAACGTCGACGGCGCGCGTCGTATGAAGAATCTGCTGCCGGAAGGGAATTTCGAGGATCTTGGACGAGCCATCAACGCCGCCGGATGGAAGCATTATCAGCATCCGCTCGATGGCGTCCGAGAAGAGGCGGAAATCTCACAGGCAAAATTCTGCGAGGGCAAACACAGTCTGAGAATGGCCGCCAAGGCCATCGATCCCGAGGCTCCGCCCGATCAGATCGAAACGCCGCCGGGCTGGATCACCAGCCCAGTACTCACCGTCGAGCCGGGCACACTGTTGCGCTTGCACGGTCGCGTGCTCGTGCCCGCGCCCATCAAAGGAAGCCCCGACGGTCTATTGATCATCGATTCCTTGGGAGGCGAGGCGCTGGCCGAGCGGATTGTCCATGCCCCTGACTGGAAGGAATTCATCGCCTACCGCGTGGCCGACGCCTCACGCGGGCTCACCCTGACGTTCGCTTTGACGGGACTGGGAGAGGTATGGATCGACGACGTGACTATCGAACCGGTCCTACCGCGCACCGCTGCACCGGGATCGACACGACCGCCGGCCGACCCAGCGGCCAATCGCCGCTTGCCCCTTCTTCGTTAAACTGGCGCGGTGATTCTGCCGCACACCCCTGCGAAACCACTCCGCATCGCTACCTGCGAGGCGATGCTACGCGCCGCGCGCTAAATGCCTCGGCAGCAACGTGCATGTCTCCTAGTGAGTTGATCCCCGACTCGATCGCGAGTTTAGACTGGCCGGTGGGATATCGATCGCTCGCGAGCCAGCCTGTCCGTTCGTGCCACATGACAAAGTCCCAGGCGCCGACGGGGACTGTTGGAATCTCGAATCGGCCGCCTTCGTCAGTGATGGCGAAGTAAGGATGCGCGAGCGGCAGCAGGAAAGCACCCATCCACGGATGGATGTTGCTCGATAGCCGCACTGGAACTGGCTCCGCCCTGCGGGCAACGTATTCGATCCTCGCACCAGGCTTCAACAGCGGATTGACGAACGGATTGTTTACCGCCTGTAAATTGATATTTGTCGTCTCGTCCATGTCATTGACAAGCTCAAGATGCCGGGCAAGCCAAAACACGCGCACGTGCGGTTCAAATCTCCCCGGTTCGGCGAGGACCTTGATCGGCGGGAGTGGTCTTGGTGGCGGAATAGGAGGTAGGCCCTTGCCGCGCAGCCAGATGACGACGTTGGCAATGCCGCCGTCAGGCCCCACGATCAGCGACTCGTCTCTCAAACCGAGCGCGATAAGCTGCGGCGAGTTGGCCGCCTCGACGACCGTGCCCGTGCCGTCGCGATTGCGATAGGACCAGGTAAACGTGAGTGGTTTTCGCTCGGGCGGAGGGCCGGTGTACAAGATGCGTCCTACCAGGCTCGCGGCTGGTACGGTCACGTCGCGTGCAATGGCCGATCCATCAACCGCGTGATCGTCTGCAGCGGACAAAGTGTGTGCCGTCGCAGCGAGAACCAGAAACGCGACGAGCGCTCCTTCGGCAATCCGCTTCGTCATCCCCCGGTATTGGCGCATGAATCGGGCTCCGCTGCTTGTCCAAACGGTGAATTTCTTCTTACCGTTACGAGCCGGCCACGTCGCTATCCTTTCATAAATATACTGACCGCAACGGACGAGGATCGACGACGCGGGGCCAATGCCTGCCGCCGTGGACCTCGGCGTTTGGAGTGCGGACGTTTACGGCACGTTCTTCCTTCTCCGCTGCGCCATACTTGCGGGACGAGTTGTTGCAGAAGTGCAGCAAATGACCGTCCCATCCAGCTTATGGCCCGAAACATGCCTTGCTTTACCGCCCTCCCTGGCAGGGGTACAATGGAGCGAGTTGTACTTCAGGCGACATAACTCGTTGAGCCATGAGGAGAACGGACCATGCGGCATTCCTTCGGGATTCTCTCTTTGGGGATTCGTTCCCTAGGTTTGTTGGGTGTGCTGATCGTGGTCTGCGCGAGTGCCGGCGCCGCGGATATTCGCGGTGACTATCTAGAAACCCGCACCTGCGATGTATATACGGGCCCCTGCTTTGCCAACGGACAAATTGGCCTCACTGGTCAACAGGCAATCCTGGCTTGGAGCGTGGACGAAGGTAGCTACCAAGGGATCGATTTAAAGGGGCTGAAAGTCGTGATGAGCGTGCGCGCCAAAGACACTTTGGGCTTTGGCAGCGGGCTGGTAATCCATCCTGAACCGATTCGTTCGATAATCCTGGTCGATGCCAATGCTTCGTCTGAGCAGCAGCAAGCGCTAGCTGCATTCGCGCGTGAGCGGGCCGGGGAAGTGGCGGGCGAAGTAGTGCGGATTGCGGCGGCGACGATCGACCTGTCAATCGATCACGTCGACATGGCTGCCAAGCTCACGGCCGGTAAGGAAATCCAGGTCGAAACGCGGAAACTGGAAAAAGGGGATTGCGTCTGCTCGAACGAATCAAGGTTCTACCCACCGTTGACCGCAGTCGACAATTCGGCCCCAGCGTATACCGTTGACGCGTCTTTTAGCGGGCGCGGACTGGGCGCACAATGGACGGCGCCGCGGACTCGGGGCGCGTACTTGGCAACGTTCTAGGAATCGATGAAAGCGAAATGAGGAGGGATTCGCGGGCCCGCGGCAACTGGGGCGTTGTCTTTCTCATAAATTCGTCGTCTAGCATTCGTCATACAGCATACTTTGAGAGCACCACTGATGAGGCTGCGATACGCTATTGCCGTGGGACTGCTGTGCCTTTCTGTTGGGCCGGTCCTTGCCGCCGATGACTATAAAATCGCCGCCATCGACCAGGCGTCGCCTGACGAAGTATCGCCCGACTTGGCCAAATTGCTATCGCCCAAGGCACTCAAGGTGACGAACGGTAAACGTGTATTGTGCGAAATTTGGCTCCGGCGCGCCGTACCGATCAGGGCCGACTTTGCGCCGTCGCAAACGGAACTCTACCCATTCGACGTTGGGCAGGTGGTAGGAGTGATTCGGTTTCCGCGCAAAACAAGCGACTTCCGCAATCAAGAAATTGGCGCGGGAGTCTACACGCTGCGATACGGTTTACAACCCGTCGATGGCAATCACGTGGGAACGTCTGAGACGCGTGATTTTCTGCTTTTGTCGCCAGCCGCCGAAGATAAGGATCCAGCGAAGCTCGAAGTAGATAATCTTTACAAGCTGAGCCGTGACGCGTCGGAAACCACGCATCCCGCCATCTTGCCGATGCAAGGAGCGGTCTCGGACTTCGACGATGCTACGGCGCCGGCGATGGTCCACGATGATTCGCACGAATTGTGGAGCGTAGTGATCAAGTCTACGGTTTCGACTGGCGAGCAGGACGACCAAAAGGAAGATCGTTTGCTACAGTTTGTCGTCGCGGGACACGCCGCCGAGTGAGCACGCGGTGGAATCGCTTTGTTCTTACCCGCAACGGGTTGTAGTCATGTCGCTAATTCGTCTTCGCTGGAGGCTGCTGTTGGCCTCGATCGTTGTCGTTAGCGTCACAACAGGATTGTCGCTGGGCAGCGACGACCATCCGAATGCGTCCGGGCAACAGCCGCAAAAAATCGCCGAAGATGGCGCGATCGAAACGCCGCACTATGTTACTGAGACGTTGCGTGGTCGCCTGGTTTGGCTGGCGGAAGCGCTGAAGCGTCGTTTTGGGGTCGAAACCGATGCCGACGCCGCGGAGGCGGCGATTGCCATCGAGGCATCCGACGGAAAGCTGGTGCCTTTGGTCAAGGATTTTCACAGCCGCGGATTCTGGCTCGACCCAAGACTGCGTGCCGACGAAGTGGAGCTTGTCGTCCGCCGTTACGAGCAATCCCCAGCTGTGCAGCTAGTCAGATGGTATGCAATCCGCAAGGGGCGGAAATACGAAGTGGACTACTGGTGCGACATCTGCGCAATACCCATGTACGAACTGAAAACCTGCGACTGCTGCCAGGGAGAAATACGGCTGCGGGAACGGTTAGTCGAAGCAGATGTCCCATAACGCCCGCTAGGCGGCCCGGGACGGGGTTATTGGCTTGTTTTTCCCTTGTTCGTGCCGGTATGGCGAGATATATGTAGCAATAGAGCACTCCGATGGGGGGATGGATCCCGTTCGCAGGCATTTACTCGACTAATTCACGCTCGAGATAGCTTCGCCTCCAAGGGCCCCACAGCCATATCGCGAGCAATAATAGACAAGCGGCCCATCCTAATGGGCGAGGAAATCAGGAACACGATCTATGGACCATGCAGATCACGATGAACCGATCGAAATCGCGATGGTGGGCGACCTCACCGACAGTGAGAACGAATTGAGCAGTAAGCTGCTCGACGTCCAGCCCGGTGGCCAGTGCACTCTGTTCATCGATTCGCCTGGTGGCAGCCCCTACTCAGGTCTATCGCTGATGTCGCTGATCCTGTTGCGCGGCATTCGGGCCACTGGCATTGTGACGGGCGAGTGTTCGTCGGCCGCACTATGGCCCTTTGCCGCGTGCCGGCGCCGCATTGTCACTCCCTACAGCGTTTTGCTGTTTCATCCCATGAAATGGCAGAGCGAAGAGCACGTCGGACTGGCCGAAGCGGCGGAGTGGGCCCGACATTTCGGTCAGCTCGAAACTGAAATGGACCAGGTCTTGGCGAGCTTATTCAACGTTCCCGAGGACGAGATGTCTCGCTGGATCCGTCCGGGCAAGTACATTTCCGGGCGTGAACTGGCTGCGGCTGGCATGGCCGAGCTGGCTGATCTAAAGGTTCTCAAGCTCTTCGAGCGCAACGGTGCCAGTCCGGGGCGCAAGCGAACGAAGGCCATGCGTTAGCGGACGATGTGCCCGTCGTTACAAGGCCGCTCCTTGCTGGGCCGTCGAATCGTCGCAAATTCGCATGTTGGCGGCCAGGGCTTAAACGTAGCGATTAGTTGCGATCCCTTAGTAGCGCCACGATCAAGCGCAGTTCTCGCACGTCCTCACGCAGCTGCTCGATCTCGTAGCGCACATTCGACAGAGGAGATTCCGACGCCAGGTGCTTGGCCTTTTCGACCCGCATCTTGGCCAGTTCAAGGTCCGCCTGCAGGCGTTCCACTTCCTGCTTGCCGATGGTGCCAGGCCGCTGTGCGTTGGCAGTGTCCGCCTTGCGGATTGATTCTTGTACGGCGCGCAAATCAGCCTCGGCGCTCGATACATACAGTGCCGCATCACTCGTGTTGTCTCCTTCGGCCAAAGTGACGCGCTCTTGGGCGTCGCGGACATTTTCTTGAATGGCTTGAATCACACCGCGACGAATCGTGTTCGGTTGAAGGCGATTCGTCTGCTGATACTTGTCCAGCGTTGCTTCCATCAACCGCAGGTACGCCTTGGCATAGCGCACGTCGAGAGTCTTCTCCGCACCGGAAGCGTCTTCAGATGCGGGGGCATCGTCTTTTTGCTCCGCCTGCAGGGGCGCCCCGATCTGTACGCTCAGCCAACCACAGGCCACAAGAACTGGTACGAATATCCACCGTCGGTTGTACATAAATTGCGCCTCGATCCCTGAAAAATGGTACGTGCGTTTGTAACAGACCACGACTCACCGGCAATTTCGCGGACCTATAGCTTGCCGCTCGGCGGGCTAAGTTGCAACGCGTTTTTTAAATGTGGCGAGCCCGCTGTGATTTCGCGTGGCAATATTTGAGACCAACCATCTTCTGGGTGTGGCCCTGTGGGCATTGTAAGTCTGTCCGCCCATTCCAACGATCGGGCGAGCCCGCCGGGGTGCGCCAGAAACAGCCCCTCCTACAAAACCATTGCGCGATGGCTGAACTCCGCCCGAGTCTTGCAATTGTTAGCCGTGACGACTTAGAATCGTGGGAGTTGCCATTCTCCCATCGGGCAACGATTTAGTCTGCACAGAGTTCGCTCTTGTGCCCCTGTCCCACGACTTCGCCGCCGTGGTAAAACACAACTTCTCTTGTCGTTGACAGGGAAACTTGGGGTCGATTGTGCTTTAGGGATCTCACTGCAAACCGTGCCCGATTCAAAACTATGAAGACACCCGGTCATTGTTTCTCGCTGATGCACATTATGCATCGATCGTGTCCAGCGCTAGCCCTCTGTGCAGCAGTCGTGGCGACGTTGCTAGGGCCGACCAAGGTGTCGTCCCAGGAGGCCGCCAAAGGTTCCGTGGCGACGGGCGAGGAAGCCATCCGCAGTGCCACGGCCGCTTATCGCGAGGCAGTCGAGAACGGCGATGTCGACGCGGTGGCAAAATTCTGGACGCCGGATGCTGACTATGTCGACCATGCAGGACACGCATTCAAGATTCAGGCCGCGTTGGCAGCCGCACGAAATCGCGCGCAAACAGCGGGTCGCATCGCGCGTCCTCCTCTAAAGATCGAAACTTTGGCAGTTCGGCTTCTCAGCCCTGATGTCGCTGTGGAAGACGGCATTCTCGAACGGGCCGTCGCGGCCGGAGACGAGCCTGCTAAGAGTCGCTATTGTGCGGTGTGGGTGAAACGGGACGGCAAGTGGCTCATTGACGGCGTTCGCGAGTCGGCCTACAGCCCGGTAACATCTTCCAATCATTTCGAAGGCCTCGATTGGTTAGTCGGTGACTGGTCGGCCGAAGGTCCACAATCCACAGCCGAAGCAACCTACATTTGGGGCCCCAAGAAAAGCTACCTCCTGCGTCAGCTTAAGCTGACGCCGAAAGGAGCCGAGCCGATTACCGCGACCCAATGGATCGGCTGGGATCCGGTACACGAGCATATCCGCTCGTTCGAGTTCGATTCCCAAGGCGGATTTCGCGACGGGGTTTGGAAAAGGGACAGTGACGACGCGTGGATTGTTTCCAGCACCACCGTCGCGGCAGACGGTCATGTCGGCACCGCGACAAGCGTCTACAGCCGCATTGACGACAACACGGCAACTTGGGAGTTGGTAGACGAAGAGATGGATGGCGATCAGGGTTCGGAAATCCAAATGCGTGCCACCCGCAAACCACGCAGCAAATAAAGGCTTGAATCACTTGATACGCAACAGCTCTCACAGCGCAGGCATTGAACGCAGTTCGACGCCAAATTACGGCGGCCGTGCCGTGCGGCTGCTCCCCACTTTGCTGGTCTTGCTGTGCGGGACGGCGGCGATCGGCCTGTGCTGTTTGTTGCCAAAGTCTTTGGCGGCGCAGGCCGGTGCAGCCAAGGGGAACGCACCGGCAACCAAGGCGCCGCGCAGTGCTCCTAGCGCGGGGGCGGCAACCGGTAAGGCTCCGGCGGCGGCGCCGGCTCGTCCGGCGGCCGACGACGCCGCCGCGCGGAACGATATTTTGCAAAGCCGCAGCTGGCAAGACACGATGCAGCAATTCGATAACTGGCTTTCCAACCAGATACTGTACGACGATGACGAAGTTCGGCACATTCGCGCGCGATTGAATGCCGGGATCGGTCGGATGTCGGCCACGCAATTGGAAGTATTTCTGAACGACATGCGGCAGAAGCTGGCCATCCTGTCGAGCGACCGCGCTTTGGACGCGCAGGATTATTTGGCGGAAAAATTCCTGGTGGCGTCCGACGCGTACGCGCGGCGGATCCGTGAGCAATTGCCCGATCTGCTGTCGATGTCGCCAACACAGGTCGAACAGCGCCTGTCGATGTTCGCCGCGAAACGCCGGTCGCGTCAGCAAGCACAAGGCGCGTTTGAACAGAGTCGCGAGCGGCGCCTAACCTCGAATACGGCGCAGGTGAAAGCTCGCCAGGAACACCGGCAACGGATCGCCACGCGGAGCACGGCTGCCACCGCGGCGGCATCGACGCCCAATGATTTCACACCGTCGCGCGATTATTTTCCCGACGTGGGTAACAACGGCCCGTCAATGGTCATTGGCGTCGGATTCTACTAAAGGGCTGCGTCGCCCGCGATCATGAATACGACTATTCCGCTCGCTCAGTTGGTTAGCACCCAATTATTGCGTAGCGTCTGCTTCATGTTTTCGAGTTCAGCCGGCGTCATGGGCGTTTGCTTTTTCAGCGCCTCTTGAGTGGCCTGGGCCTTTTCGACGCTGGCTTCTTGCACGAGACGTACGATGCCGTTGGCATCTTCCACGGCGAACCAGGTTGGTTCCAGTTTCAGACTGGCTGGATTTGTGGCGGGCAGACGCAATGTCATAAAGCCGCCCAGCGTTGGCTCCCGAAACCGAACGATCACAAACCCCTGTCCATTTCCCGAGATCCCCAAGATGTCGTCACGCTGGCCTGTTGTCGGCACCTTGACCGAGAAGAACTTTCCAGGCTGAACGACATAGCCGTCCGTCCATTTCACGCCATCGCGGCGATGCAGTTGGAAGGTAAATGGCCGGGACGTGAGGTTGTAAAGACGCCCCTCGCCGGTGACGCGTGGCGGAACTGTGCCTTGGGCAAATGTGGAATGAGCTGCCCCCACCGCCAAGGAGAGCGACAATAACAGCCCCACTACGTTCTGTCGCACGTGATTATCCTTCATCGAAAGGCGTGGCATCATTGTCCTCCTTTGGCAAGGGAACCCGCCGGGATTTGTTATTCACCGATTTTTACAAGCGCTTCGGCCGCCGCTTCGCGGACGGCCAGGCTATCGTCCGAAAGCGCCTTCTGCAGAGCCGATCGAGCAGGTTTTGCCTGCGCGCCTATGTCGCCCAAAGCCGCGGCCGCTTCGGTGCGCGCCAGATCAGTCTCTCCCTGAGTCACGACATTGGTCAGCTCCGGGACAGCGATCTGCACGATCTGGCTATCGTCCGGCTTGATGCGGAGGAGTGCCCAGATGCTGACCAATCGCAGCGTGCGGTCTTGCCCATCGATATACTTTCGCAAGGCGTCCACGGCGGCCGAGGCACCCGGGCCAATTTTTCCCAAGGCATAGGCCGCTGCCACGCGCACGTCTTCGTCCGAGTCGGCCAACAACGGTACGATCGCCGCCGTAGCTGCGGCGCTATCGGGGCCGATGCTCGCCAAAGTGAACAGCAGGTCGCGCCGCTCTTGGGCGTTCGCGCCCGGTAACGCCTCGGTCAACGGCGGCACGGCCAGCTTAGCCTCGGAACCCATTAGGGCGAGCACGCGCATCGCCTTATCACGCAGCCGCGGGTCGGCAAGTTTTTCGAGTAATCTTGGTACTGCGACCTGACCGAGAGAGGCTAACCCCGCATAAACATTGGCTTGCACCACAGGATCGGCATCTTCGAGTGCGGCCACAAGCGCCGTGCCAACCACCTCGGGCGGAGCGTTCAATTCCCAGAGGGCCTTGGCGGCCCCGCGGCGCACGTTAGCATCCTGGTTCTTGAGTGCAGCCACGATAAGCTCGATGGCCGTGTTCAGAGATTCCTTATCGTCGGGCTTTAGCTTCGCGACGGCCCAGGCAGCTACCAGACTGAAAAAGGGATCCGGATCGTGCTCGGCTTTTTCGAGATCCGGCAAGGCAGCCGTGGCGCCAATCTTTCCCAACGAAAAGCCCGCAGCATAACGCACGGCAGGGGTCGCGTCGGCGAGGGTCTTAATCAATGCCGGGGTAGCGGATACGGCATCTGGCCCAATTTCGCCTAGCGCCATCACGGCCTCCATGCGAACTTCCGGCTCGTCGTCGCTCAGCAGCGACGTTAGTTGAGGCACGGCGTCTTTCGCCTGGGGGCCCATTTCGGCGAGTGCAATGCAGGCCCAATAGCGGCCTTCCTTGTGCTTAAGGCCCTCGATCAGAGCCGGCACGGCCGCCGTGCCCCCTTCGGCCAAGGATTGCAAGGCGGGCATAACGACCGCGGGGTCGGCGTCTTCGAGCACTTGGACCAAGAGCGCAAACGTATCTTTACCGACGGGGCGCAAACGGACGAGCGCCGAAATCGCGGCACGGCGCACGCGCGGATCGGGATCGGCCACCAGCCCCACCAAACCTTTGATCGCATCGTCCGACTTTTCGCCGATCAATCCCAACGCGCGGGCCGCGTGGCCCCGCACGCGCGGTTCTGTGTCTCCCAGCGCTTTCAGCAACGCGGGCACTGCGGAGGCGGCCTTCGGGCCTACGTCCCCTAGCGACCTGGCGGCGCGCCAGCGGGCGTCGGAATCGGGACCGGCGACTCGGGCAGTAAGAGTCGGCACGTCCGCTTCGGCAGCGAGATTTGCACTAGCCGACTCCGTGATTTTCGTGAGAGTCCCATCCGTTTGCGCGGAATCTTTCTTGCCGTCGGCCTGGCGCGCCGGCTCATTCTTCTGTGGAGCGCAGCCGAGAGGCGCCACAAGTACGACGGTCCCCAGGGCAATCAACGAAACTCGAATGATAGATTTCACAACCCCTCGCTCGGTGATCGGCGCTTCGAAGTGTCGCCGCAAATCGCTAGAAACCGGCAATAACCCACGCCATTCGATGAACTCCGGTTCAACCGGTGGGAAACCGTACTTCGTACGCCAGGCTTTCCACGAACTTTCGTGCGCCAAGCCAATCATTAGGCTTGTATTGGGCGATGCTCTTCTTGAGTGTCGCCAGCAATTCGTCGGTATTCGTTTTGATTTCTCGATAAACGTCTGGCGAAACCGATGTGGCCTCGGCACGCTTGCCGAAAAGCTTTTCCAATTGTTCGCGTTCCGACGCGTACTGCGACTCTTGCAATATGACCGGCCAGTTAACCTCGCCGGTCAGTGGATCGAGTTCAGCCGAGGTGAGGCGTCGCGGCAGTCCCTGCCGGGCGTTACGGGCAATTTCTTCTTGCGAGAGACGGGGCGAGCGCTTCGATTCGCGATAGGCCCGGTTGGCCCTGCGCATCTGGTAGTAAGCTTCGGTCCACTGGACCCGGTTTTGAATGTCTTGCGAGCGGGCAGCGACATAGTTTTGTGCTGCCAGAGAGTCCATCAAATTCGCTTCGCCCGCCGAGCGAACGACGTCGGCAAAGCCGCGCTGATAGCCCTCTGCCGCTGTCGAGGCTCCAAAACCCGGCGCGAAGAATTGCGCCACCGCCGCGACGGGCGCCAGCATGCCCAGCCCAAGGAATGCCCAGCACAGCCGATTCATTTTGATCTCCTCGCGCGAAAACTTTCGCTCTATGGGCCGGTCCCACGTGCGCGACGTAAACATAGACACACGGCTAAGAAGGCGAACGCCGAACGGCGTGCGAGCGCAAGTTTCGGCAGCGGACAAGGATCGAAGCGTTATTCTAGCTTTGAGAGCGCGAATGTCCACGCGCGCAATCGTCTGCTAGTTCTTTGCATCGCGGCGGGCTTGAGCGCGCTTGCCACTGGACTTCACATGACTTTTCAGGCGCGTTGTTTTGCCGCTACGGGCCACGCGTGAATGCTTGGCTGCGGTGGTGGCTTGCCGCTGTTTCGCTTCGTTGACGATTGCCGGAATCTTATGGCGCACTTTTGGCAGCACTGATTTCTTTGTTGAAACCGCGGGCGCAACGGCCTTTGCCGGCGCTGCCGCCTGGTTCACGGATACCGAGGGCTTAGCCGCCGACGCCGTCCCCTTGGTGGAGTGCGTCGAGACCTTGGCCGAGGGAACGGCCGAAGGCTTCGTCTCGGCTTTCGGCTCGCTATTGACTAGATCTTGCGCGGCAATCATCCCTTTGCGAACGGCCGCGCGCGTGGCCCGATGCTCTGCGCTACGATCCTGCTTGGATTTGGCCCGTGGCTTGTCGGCGGAATGATCGGCAGAGGAGTCGAGCGAAGCTAACCTGGCTTCGAAGCTCGCCAAGGCCTCGCGAAAGATCTCTCCTTTGAGCTTCGTGTTTGCTTCGATTTTGCCAAAGCCGACTTGACTGCTGTGCGCCCGCGATTGGCCCCGCTTCAAATCGCGCCACTTAGTCGTCAGTTTCCTTGCGCGGGCGGCCAGCTGCTTGACCTTGGCAGGGCTGAGAGCCTCGAGTTCGCCTTTGCGACTCGCCCGCACCAGCGCGGCCTCGGAATCTGTACACAGCGTCTTCACTTTAGCAGCAGGGACTGTCATCGCGGCGGTTCCCAGAAGGCTGGTCGATCAGAGTCAACGAAAGCATAGCATACGTCAGAAATGTATGCATGTATCCGGCGCGATCTGAATCGGGTGACGCACAGCAGGCAGAGAGGCAAAATCACCGAATGCCTTGGACGGCGATTGCCGCTTGGGACAGGACGCGATCAATGAATGGCTGGCGCTGCCCGATAGCGTCGACGCTACGCTACGCATAGAGTAACGACTGAGTTGTTCCCAGCGAGCTTGAACCGATCGATCCCCTATGAGCCACCGCGATGCTATTCGGCCGGATTGCGACCGACCACGCGGCGCAGTGCCGGTGTTGCGGGCGATGGCGGGCAGTTGGAAGTCGCTGGTCATGTACGAATTGCTGATGTCGCTCGTCAGCGCAACGGTCCTAGCCCCCTTGGTGTTGGCCGGATCTTACCAGTTGATCGGGATCTCGGGCGAGGTAGTCCTCGGCAACTGGGATCTCATCCGGTTTTTGGCCTCGCCCTTGGGGCTAGTGGCGTTGTTGCTAACCGTCAGCCTGTCATTGAGCCTGCTGCTCATCGAATACGCAGGGCTAATCCTGCTGGCCGACGCTGCGCTGCACGGAATAGCGCCTTCGATGCGCCAGATTGTTGCCCGCATGTTTGCTGCGGCACCGCGATTGTTTGCGTTGGCGAGTTTGCAGTCGGCAGTTGTCCTGCTCGCGCTGCTGCCGTTTTTAGGTCTCGCCGGTGCCACGTACTGGTTACTGTTGGCAGGCTCGGACATCAATTTCTATCTCGCCGAGCGACCGCCGCGTTTTTGGCTGGCAATAGCAATCGGCGCTGTTTTTGCCATCGGACTTGCCATATCCGCGGCGTGGCTGTTCGTTCAGTGGGCCCTTTCCGTGCCGCTATGCTTATTGAACGGCCAATCCTGGCTGGGAGCGTTGCGTCTGAGTTCGCGACTGGCGCGTGGTCGAAGTCGGCGACTACTGCTTCTGATCGTTGGCTGGCTGGTGACCAAGGAAGTTGTGCTTCTCCTTGCCCTCAATGGCTTGGACGGACTCAACGAAATACTGTTGGCAGCTTTCTCGCAGCGCCTTTCGACCATTTTATGGTCCACGATGGCGCTGCTGGTGTTTGACACGCTCGCGCTCCAGCTTCTCGGGGCGGTGTTTGCCATCGGTTTGGCGGCGCTGATTGCCTATGAGTATGAGCAAGCTCGGCTGCAAGAGGCCGTTTCTCTGCTCAGCACGATTTGGGATCCGGCGGAATTGGCTGCGCCGTGGCCAGCCTGGCGAACGCGTGTGGCGATCATCGTTCTGGCCGTTGCGGGACCGATCGCCAGCATCGGTTACGCGATCGTGGCGACGCGCGAGTACGCTGAGCACCACGCGGCCAACGTCACCGCGCACCGTGCCGGCCCCAAGGCCGCACCGGAAAATAGTCTTCTGGCACTGCAAATGTCGATCGATGCCCACGCTGATTTTGTTGAGATCGACGTACAGCAGACGGCCGACGGACATGTCGTATTGCTGCACGACCGCGACTTGCGGCGGGTCACCGGGGACGTGCGCGATCTGCACGAAATGCAACTGGCTGAATTACAGGATCTGCGGTTGACGGTCGAGGGACAATCGACCGCGGCTCGCATTCCAACGCTTGCCGAGTTCATCGCCGCTTGCGACGGCCAGATCCGATTGAACGTGGAAATGAAAGATTTCGGGCATGGCACGCACTTGGCCGCGGCCGTGTTGGATGTGCTGCGCGATCATGACTTTGCGCAACGGGCCATTATTTCATGTTTTGAACTGGCGCCTCTCGCCGAAATACGCCGAGCCGAGCCGAGCTTGCCTATCGGGGCGATAGTATCCGTCGCTCAAGGCGATATCACCTTGCTACCGGTCGACTTTCTGAGTTTGAATCATCGCCTGGTAAGCGGAAACGTGGTGCGCCGCGCGCACCAACGAGGTATGCAAGTCCATGTCTGGACCGTCAATGAGCGGGAGATGGCGTTGCGCCTATTAGATCTCGGGTGCGACAATCTCATTACGAGCGACCCGATGCTGATGCGAGAAGTCGTCGATTGGTACGCCGGTTTGGGTCAGGTTGAACGGATGCTGCTCCGGTTGCGACGCTGGCTGCGCGAATAAGCGCCTCGATGGGATCGAAGAACGTCAATCAGGCAATTGCCCTGCGATGTCTTCGTAATCGGCAAGGTCGGTGCATATTGTCGCATTCGCCAAAATCGACCAATGGCGGCGCGTCGTAAGTGCCGAGAAATCGAAAATCATAGTTCGCCTACTTTTGGGCTAGGGTTCGCTGCTTTCTCTCCTCTCGCGCAGCCCGCGTTTTAATCGTGAAACTGCGTAAATCGAAAATCTCCTGCCGTTCGCAGCCCGGAATCGCCGGCCTATGGGCGCCACTGGGATTGGCGATCGCGCTATTGTTGTCTGGGTCTACTTCGGCACAGCAGTCGGATTGCGCCGTCGACTCCTCTTGTTACGAGGCCAGTCACCTTACCGGCGACTGGTGGGGAGCGCGGACAGGTCTGGCCGCGGGGGGCGTAACGCTGCAGGCAGACAGTACCAACTTTTTGTTCGGCAATACCACCGGTGGCGTACAGCGCGCCGCAGATTTTGGAGGCCACGGCGACTATGTGATGTTGATCGACGGTGAGAAGCTGGGAATCCAGGACGGCCTGTCGTTGAAGATTCGCGCCGAGCATCGCTATGGCCAAACCATCGTCAGTGACGTGGGCTGTTTCATTTCCCCGACGCTGACCGCCGATCTGCCTGTGTTCGGCAGCGACCAACTGTACCTTACCAATTTTCTGCTTACGCAAACCGTCGGAGATTCGCTAGCCGTCTACGCCGGCAAGATGGATACGCTCGACGGCGACATGAACGCCTATGCTCACGGACGCGGTAAGACTCAGTTTTCGAACATGGCGTTTGTCTTCAATCCGATCGTCGGCGCGACGGTCCCCTATTCGACGTTGGGGGCGGGGTTCGTCATTCTTCGCGAAAAGGTGCCGCTGCTGACCTTCAGCATCCTCAATTCGACTGACACGACTAACACCAGCGGTTTCAAGCAGTTGTTCAACGACGGTGTCTTGTTGTCCGCGAGTCTGCGGTTGCCGACCCAACTGCTGGGCATGTCCGGGCACCACTTGCTCGGGGCCACCTGGAATAGCCAGAATTACACTTCGATCAGTGAGGCGTACATCGAGTATCCGAACGTCGCAATACCAACCACGCGCGGATCGTGGTCTCTGTTCTGGAATTTCGATCAGCCTTTGGTCACATTTTCGGACGACACTGCACGTGGTTGGGGAACGTTTGGCCGTGCCGGTATTGCAGACGACAATACCAGTCCGCTAGCGTGGTTCTTGAGCTTTGGAATCGGCGGCGATAGCCCGCTTGTGTCGCGGCCGGCCGATACCTTTGGCGTGGGGTGGTACTACGGCGGAACAAGCAACAAGATTGGACCCTTGATCACCGCGCAGTACGGACCGATCGGCAACGGCGAGGGCGTCGAGTGTTTTTACAACATTCAACTGACCGAGGCGATTCGCCTGACGCCCGACTTGCAGGTAATCGTCCCGGCACTAGAGGATATCGGTACGGCGCTAGTTATCGGCGTGCGGGCGCAGTTGATCTTTTGATCCGCGAAGCCGTGCGCCCGAAAAGACAAAGGGCCCTGCGACCCCAAATGGAAATCCTTGGGCCGTCGAACTTCATTGGGCTCCGGTGGTACACGGTCTTGGCTCCGTGTGAGGGCGCAGATACCGCGGGTAGCTCTAAAAGCTGGCCGATGCACCGTTTAAGCCAACAAGCCCTAATCGCGCATCCGTCCAGACGTTCTTGCCGGAGACGTGGCAATTGTCAGCGACATTTGTCCCGACTATGCTGCCTTGCACTGCCCGTGAACACCCGCCTCAACCGAACCTTGACCCAAAACCTCACGTAGTTGCCCATGAGGCAACTATGTGTGTGAGTGACCGTACCCTAGTTTTTGACACACCCCCAGAGGGGCCATGCCAGAAACGGCGCGCAGATCCCAATCCCGTTAGTTCGCGGATGTAAGCACCTGGCGAGCCACTATTTCCCCCGTTCTCGGAGTACATCTGATATGCCGCCGATCCCTCCTGTATCGCGTCGAGATTTTCTTGCTACCAGCGGCGCCGCCACCGCGGCCGTTGCCTGGACGGCAAGTAGCTACGCGAAGATTATCGGCGCGAACGATCGCATTCGCACCGCCTTCATTGGTGCGGGCGGCATGGGAAGCGGGCATTTGGGCGCGATCAATCAGCTTAAAGAACCCGACAACGTCGAAGCCGTGGCGGTCGCCGATTGTTGGCTATCACGCGCGCAACAGGGGGCGTCTACCGTTGGCGCGCCGCACGCGATGCAGGACTATCGCAAGCTGCTGGATATCAAAGAAATCGACTACGTCACTATTGCCACGCCCGAGCATTGGCACAGCCGTATGACAATCGATGCGCTGGATTCCGGTAAAGCGGTGTACTGCGAAAAGCCCATGACGCATTCCATTCCCGAGGCACAGGAGGTCGTCAAAAAGCAAAAGGCCACGGGACTGCCCGTGCAAGTCGGCGTACAGGCCATGTCCGATGACAGCTATTCTTCGGCCGCCGCCGCGATCGAGCGCGGCGTACTGGGGCAGGTCGTGCAAGCGCAGATCGAATACGTGCGCCGCTATGACAAACAAGGCCCCTGGCGCGATCCCGATATTTCCGACAATACGCCGCAGCCGGTTGATCTCGATTGGAACGCCTGGCTTGGCAAGGCGCCCAAGGCGAACTGGAACCCGCATCATTATTATGAGTGGCGTTGCTACTCTGCCTACTCGGGCGGAATCTGCACGGACCTGTTCATTCATCGCATCACGCGAATCATGAAGGCCTGCAAGCTCACCTATCCGCGCCGCGTAGTGGGCATGGGAGGCATATGGCAGTGGCCCGATGGTCGCGACCTGCCCGACAACTTCGAGATGATCTGCGAATACCCCCGCGGCATGACAGTGTACGTGTTGGGCACGATGAGCAATCGAGTGCCGGTCGATCATCTCATCCGAGGTTACCGCGCCACGATGTATTTCACGCCTACCGGCTGGGTCGTAAAGGACAAAGATGGCAAAGTGCTCGAGACGCACACTAAGACCGGCGGTGAAGACATCGTGCCGCACCACTCGAATTTGCATCGCAACCTGCGGACGGGCGAGCCTTTGAATTGTCCGGTCGAGTTGGGCTTGGCGGGCGTCGTAGCCGTTAACATGGCCAACGAGTCGTGGCGCACGAGCCGTGTGATGGGCTGGGACACAGCTAACGAGCGGATGGTCCCGGCCGATACACTCGATTTGACTCACTCACCGGATCCCAAGGCGGCCGTATAGAAACGGTGCTGAGATGCAAATGTGCCTTGCACGCTCATGTGCAGAGCTTGACGATAACGCCGACCAGGATGATCACGCCGCCGAGTGCGGCCCCCACGGCAATCACAAACCAAGTCGACCCCATCCACTTCTCGAAGACGCCCCCTTTGCGTTTCTTGTTCGACCCGACCAGAGGCGCGCCGATGTCGAGCCCAGGCATATCTCCGGCCGGGCCTTTCAGCGTCTCACCAGCGAGCAAATCGTCCAAGGTATCGCCGGCCGTTGTCGGCCGAGAGCCGGGCATGACCTCGTCCAGGATCGACGTCGGCCTGGTTGCCGTGGTGATGGCATGGGCGCCCGACCGACTGCCGGCCGAGCTTGCCGGCTTGGCCGACGCGGCAATGGGCTGTGGTCCCGACTTGCGGGGGCCGGCGCCTGAATTGGGTTTCGTCTGACCTGGGGCTTGCCCGCCCTGGGGCTTGGCAGTTGAGTCGGGCTTCGTGGACGTGGCCGCAGGCATCGCCGGCGCGGCCACAATCTTGGGTGCCGAGCCTGGCTTGGCCGTCGTCGGCGTTGATGCGGTCAACTCGTCGTCCGGGCCGGCCGGCTTGTCGGCGCTGCTGGCGGCGATCGTCGCCGGAGCGGTGGCCGGGGTATTCTTTCGGTCGTCGTCCAAGGGGGCCAGCGTAAGGTCTTCTTCATCAATGATCTGTGCAGCAGTCTGACTCGTGGCGCGGCGGGCCATGTCTCCCAAGCGCGCCCACGATCCGCTGGTGCCAGGCGGCTTGAGCGGCGTGTCGGTAACGGAACCTGCGTGCCCACCGTGTACGCCCAGCCACCGCGACAGCGCCTCGACCACGTCATCGGCACTTTGATAACGGTGCTCGCGCTTCTTAGCCGTCATACGGTTGAAGATCGCGACCAAATCCTCTGGCACTTCCGGACGTTGTTTGCGAATGCTCTCGGGCTGTTGCGTCTGGTGCATCATCAAGCGCTGCGTGCAGGTGCCATCCGGAAACGGAGGATGGCCAACCAGCGCGAAGTAGAGCGTACACCCAAGACCGTAAATATCGGCCCGGGCGTCGACTGTGTGGCTATCGATGGCTTGCTCTGGGGCGAGATAGTCAACTGTCCCCAGCACCTTCTCGTCGTGGGCGATCGTGAGAGAAGCCTGATCGTCATCCGAGAACTGGGCCAGCCCCATATCTAGGATCTTGACGGTTCCCTTGCGATCCACGAGCAGATTGGCAGGCTTGACGTCGCGGTGGATCAAGTTCGTGCGGTGCGCATGCGCCAATCCCGATGCGGCCTGGCGGATATATTCCGCGGCCTGCGGCACGGACAGCGGCCCGTCGGCGGTGACCTGGACCTGCATGTCCCGACCGTCGACGTACTCCATCACGAGGTAATGTGTCCCCTCGTGTTGATCGACATCGTAGGCCCGGACGATATTCGGGTCGTCGAGCGCTGCGGCGGCGCGGGCCTCGCGATAAAATCGCGCCAAGTAGGAAGTGTCTTTGACCTTGGAGTTGGGAAGCACTTTAATGGCCACGCGACGGCGCATGGCTACGTGTTCGGCCAGGTAAACACTGCTCATGCCTCCGGTGCCCAGGTGGCCGAGCAGTTTGTACTTGCCGAGAAAGAATCCCTTGTGGCGCCCTTCGAGGAGCTTTTCCGTTTGCCATTGCGTGAGCAAGCCCGTCTCAACGAGATGCGCGCAGACGGGATCGCAATCGGTGACGGGGCTTTCGGGCGCACGCCGATCCAGCTCGGCCAAGGCAGAGTCCAACTGACTCTGCTCTATCAGGCCGCTGCGCCTGAGGAGATCAAGAAATGTATCGAGCTTGATCGTACTCATGCTGAGTCAGTTGATCACCCTAACCGGACTCAACGACGCCCCAATAATGCCGCAACAAACGTGTTGCGCGCAACGTTCAACATGCATGTATCAAGAGCAGTTACAGCATTGCAAGGATGGTAGCGAATGGCGCCAAACCTAAATAGTCTCTCTTATATAAAATTCGGCATTGCACCAGGCGCCGCTACGACATTCCCCGGCACTTTATCTTACGCAATCTCCATGCCCACTCAAAGCAAAAATCGGCCAACCGGCAGCTTGAATATGGGCCCTGCAATCGGCTGCAAGCTATTTCACGATAGCCATTTGCGCGCTAACGACTAGGACAAAGGGCGCCCAGTCGCCCGATCGGGACGTAGGGAGGCCACCTTGCGCAGCTGCGCGCCACCATTGTCTGATGATTCGCGCTAAGCGCGAAAGGGGGGACGATGACACCGGCGAGGGCCAACGAAACGGGGATTGGGGAAGCGCAAATCGGGCATCCGAGGACCCTTAGATCGTCCAATCTTTGCATAATTGCCGAGGCAACTGTTCTAGAAATTCGTTAGCGCTATTATCATCGTTGCATGGGGAGGCGCGGCCGCGAGGCCCTGCGCCAGCTGAAACACTTCTTGCATGGCTCTGTGCCACGTTGCTTGCCTGTGGCGACCGCACCCAAATTGCGCGAAGAATTGGCCGCCCTCCGGATCGACCGGTCGAGGGGGTCTCAGCCTTCGGGCGTAGGGCGCGGCTTGATTTTTGCCTTGGTGGTTCTGTTGCTTACCGGGGGTGGCGCCGCTGGCTACCTATTGCTTAAAGATCGGCTCGCTGGGGCCATCGTTGTCAAGGTCGATACCGTGCGCCTCGTCTCGCTCGGACAGATGAACACGGTGCTCACCGCTACGGGCTATATCGAGTCCCGCCAACAAGCGGCCGTGGGCGCCAAAGCGCCGGGGCGCGTGGCGCGCGTCTTAGTCGAAGAAGGGCACAAGGTTCGCGCTGGCGACTTGCTCGCCGAATTAGAGCATTCGGATCTCGACGCCATTTTGGCGTCGAAGCAGGCGCAAGTCGCCTATGCCGAGGCCGTCGCTGCGGAATCGAAGCGACAGGCGGCGCAGAAAGAACGTGACTTCGCCCGAGAGCAATCGGTCTTTGAAAAAAAGGCCGGCACACAGGCAGCTCTGGAAACGGCCGAGACGGATTATCACACTTCAGCGGCGCGGGCGGATGCGCTGGCAGCCAATGTCGCCGTAGCCAAAGCCCAGGTGCGGGAAGCCGAAGAAGCCGTCGCCAATTTGCGAGTCTTTGCGCCATTCGCCGGCACGGTGGTGACCAAAGATGCCGAAGTGGGGGAGACGATCATGCCGGGTGGAATGGGGTTGGCGTCCGGCCGAGGCTCGGTGGCCACATTGGCGAATCTGGATCAACTCGAGGTCGATACCGACGTCAAGGAAGATTATCTCGGCCAATTAGAAAAAGGTCAGCCCGCTGAAGTTACGGTTGATGCGGTGCCGAGCCGCCATTATCAGGGGCGCCTGCGCGAGATTATTCCCATGGGCGATCGCACGCGTGGCATCGTCAAAGTGAAAGTCGCGATCGTCGATCCCGACGAACATTTGTTTCCCGACTTGAGCGCGACCGTACATTTTCAACCCGCCAAGAGCGAACGCGCGACCGACGCCGATGCCAAGCGATTGTTCTTGCCGCTGGCTGCCGTCGTCACCAAAGACACGCGGCAATTCGTTTGGCGTCTGGAAAAAGACCAAGTTGTGCAGGCCGGTGTGACCACCAGCGGCGAACCAAAGGACGGACTGATTCGTGTCGAGGGAAGCGTCAAGGGAGGAGACCGTGTGGTAATCGACCCTCCTGCCGAACTAATAAACGGGGCGCGAGTGCGAATTCTGGAATAACGACCGCGGCGGTATGCGATTGCCATACCGTCGCTTTGCTTGCTCGAAAGGCCTCGCTATGCCCACTGGCTCCGAACCAGGTCTTGTGCAACTACGTGGCGTGTCGAAGGAGTACATGCGCGACAAGATCCACGTGCCGGTCTTGTCGAATACGAACCTCGACATTCCCAAGGGCGAGTTCGTCGCCGTGATGGGACCGTCGGGGTCAGGTAAGTCAACACTTTTGAACCTGGCTGCCGGGCTCGATCGACCGACGACCGGAAGCGTCACGGTGGCTGGCACCGAGTTGAATCTGCTCTCGGAGAGCAAGCTCACGCGTTGGCGCTCGCAGCACCTAGGGTTCATTTTCCAACTTTATAACTTGATGCCTGTGCTGACGGCGTTTGAAAATGTCGAATTGCCCCTACTGTTGACGTCGTTATCGCGCCGACAGCGGGCCGAACATGTGCAAACGGCATTGCGCATTGTCGGACTGGCAGAACGCGTGGACCATTACCCACGGCAGTTATCTGGTGGGCAGGAACAGCGCGTGGCGATCGCACGGGCGCTAGTAAACGATCCGATATTGCTGCTTGCGGACGAGCCCACCGGGAACCTCGACGCCGCCGCGGCGCAAGAGATTCTCGATCTGCTCCAGCAACTGAACGAAGAGTTCGAGAAGACGATCGTGATGGTCACGCACGATCCCCGGGCCGCGCGCAGGGCTCATCGCATGTTGCATTTGGAAAAAGGAACGTTTGTCGAGACCGAACTCGACGCGCTCGAGGCCGCCGGATGAAATTCCTGCCCTATATTCTCCGCAACGTGATGCGCAACAAACTGCGCAGCATCTTTACCGGCGTGTCAATCGCGGTGAGTTTGTTCCTGGTTACGGTCATGTTCGCCTACGTCAACATGCAGGACGAGATGGCGATCGAGTCACTAAAATACGCCCGCATCGTGACCACGGCCAGGCAAGGATTGACGTTTCCTGTGCCCATCGCGCACGTCGACAAGGTACGTGCAATGGAGGGGGTCAAGACCGTGGTGCCGTTGGCCTGGTTCGGCGGCAAATACAAGGACGATAAAATCCCCTTCGCGCAATTTGCCACCGATCCGGCGAAAGTCTTCGATGTATTTTCCGAGTTCACGATCCCGCCCGAACAATTGAGTGCCTGGCAAAAGGATCGGACCGGATGTGTCATCGGCGAAAAGATCGCCCGCAAGCGTGGCTGGAAGGTGGGGGACAAGATCGTGCTCAAGGGGGACATCTACCCGGTGAATCTCGAGCTTACGGTCGACGGTATCTACGATGGGCCATCGACTTCGGACAAAGAGATGCTCTGGTATCACTACACGTATCTCGACGAGCTGCTCAAGCAAGCCCGCTCGCAAATGGCGGGCAACGCCGGCACGATGTTCGTCAAGGCGGAACGCACGGAAATGCTCCCTGACTTAATGCGCCGCATTGATGCACGGTTCGCCAACTCGGAAAGCCCAGTGAGGGCCATGACGGAACAAGCCTTCCGACAGATGTTCACCGAGATGCTGGGGAACATTCGGGCGTTTATTCGCAATATCGCGATCATCGTCGTGGCGGCATTGATATGCGTAACGGGCAATGCGATGGCCATGTCGCTGCGCGAGCGCACGCGTGAGGTGGCCGTGCTCAAAGCGATCGGCTTCTCGCGCCTGATTGTACTGACGCTGGTGTTGGTTGAAGCGGTCGTCATCGCGGTTGGCGGCGGCATAGTAGGAGTATTGGCCGCCCGAGGACTATTCTCTTTCAGCGATCTCACGCTCAGCGGTATTCCCGGATTCAGCACGTTCTATGTCCCTTGGTCGACCGTGTTGTTCGGCCTGGCGTTGGCAGCCGCAATTGGCCTGGCAAGCGGCCTGATTCCAGCATGGCGCGCCGCGCAAGTTTCAGTTGTCGATGGTCTGCGGAAGGTGGTTTAAGCATTGATTCCCGTTAAATACAACATCCGTAGCCTGCGCACTCGATGGGTCAGCTCGCTGATGACCATCCTCGGCACCGCGCTCGTGGTGTGGGCAGTCGTGCTAACCTTCGGCCTGGCCGACGGGTTGGACCACACGCTGGCGGTGTCGGGCGAGCCGTTGGATCTGATCATTATGCGCAAGGGGGCCACGGCCGAGACCAACAGCATTGTTAACGAGGCGGCCGCACGCGAGATGGCGGCACTGCCAGGCATCGCCTCGGATGCGGTCGGCGAAATGCTCTGCTCGCCTGAGCTGGTGGTGGTCGTCAATACCCCCCGCCGCGGCGATACCGGTAGCGGCAATATGATCCTCCGCGGAGTAACGCCCGCCGCGCAGCAAGTGCGCACAGGGTTTCAAATCGTCGAAGGGCGCGAGAACAGGCCGGGCCTACGAGAAGCTATCACAAGCAAGCAGATGGCGCGCCGCTTCGAAGGAGCGGGTTTGAACGAAGAACTTGACGTGTTCGGCAACAATTTCACCATTGTGGGGCTATTCGAGGCGGGGCACAGCGCCACCGAGTCGGAAGTTTGGACCGATTTGGAAGTGTTGGCGCAAACGACCAGGCGGGTGGGCATCCGCTCGTCGATCCAGATTCGCGCCAACAGTGCCGACGATGCACAGTCGCTTTCCGATCGCATTGCCAGCGACGAGCAATTTGGCTTGGCGGCACTTAGCGAACCTGAATATTACGCCGAACAGGCCAAATCGAGCCGCGCCATTAAGGTGGTCGGAGTTTTCATAGCGGTTGTCTTGTCGGTCGGCGCGGTGTTCGCCGTGGCCAACACGATGTATGGCGCCGTCGCGTCGCGCGCCCGGGAAATCGGCACTTTGCGGGCCCTGGGATTTGGCCGCCGCACGATTCTGGTGTCATTCATGCTCGAGTCTCTTGCACTGTGCCTGGCCGGCGGCGCCCTGGGCTGCCTGGCTGCGCTACCGTTGAACGGCATGTCGACGGGCACTGCCAATTGGGTCACCTTCAGCGAGTTGGCCTTCACCTTCCGTTTCGGCCCCTGGGTGCAAGTTCTAGCCCTTCTGCTCGTCGCTGTGGTAGGAACCATGGGTGGGCTTTTTCCCGCGCTCCGTGCCACCCGCATGAAGATCGTTGATGCGCTACGCGAGATCTAAAGCCCCCGGCTCGACACTTGCAAACCGGCACAGAAAACAATCCCATTCCGCGATCTATACTTTCCCGGGGTAGCTGGGAGAGAAGCCATGGTCCGATCTTTGCGCGAAATCTTGATCGTGCCGACCGTGTTGCTTTCGATGTCAGCGGTCGCATTTAGCGCCGCCGCGGCGCCAGCATCTCGCGCCTTCTCGGTAAACGGCGTAAAAATCCACTACCTTGTCGAAGGACAAGGAGAGCCGGTCGTTCTGATTCATGGATTGCACTCGAGCGCCCTGATGAACTGGGGCCCAAACGGGATCATGTCCGAGCTGGCCAAAGATCATCAGGTGATCGCTCTTGATTTGCCGGGCCATGGCCAGTCGGACAAACCGAACGACGAGAAGGCTTATGGACTGCAACTCGTCGCTGATGTCGTCGCACTGCTCGATGAATTGAAGATCAAAAAAGCTCACATCGTGGGCTACTCGCTAGGGGGCATGATCGCCATCAAGTTTCTTGTCATGCATCCAGACCGGGCAATTTCGGGCACGATAGGCGGCATGGGCTGGCTGCGCGCTGGTAGCCGCCTGGAACGAAGTTGGGGTCAATTGCCGGCTCGTGAGAGGAGCCGTACACCGACGGTGTGCGTTCATTCGATGGGCGCGTTGTCGATCACTCAGCAGGAACTCGAGGACATTCACGTGCCGGTCGAAATCGTGATCGGCCAGCGCGACCCGGTGAAACGCATGTATGTATCTCCGCTACAGCAAGTCCGCCCGGACTGGCCGATCGTTGAAATCGAAGGTGCGGGGCATATCACCTGCGTCACGCGCCCCCAATTCGGCCAAGCAGTCGCCCAATTCGTCAGGAAACAAACGAAGTAGTAGCCGACAATCACTCGATCGGGCGGTCTTTCGACGTGCTTGATGCGACGTCATTTCTGCCGCAGCAGTTCCCGACCGAGACGGGCCGCCTCACTGTCGGGCTGTTCGTCGATGAGCTTTTGGATCGCTGCCCGCGCCTTTTCTCGCACAGCCGGCTTGGCCGAGTCGGCCAAACCACGCTGTTTCTCCAGTTGCTTAAGCGCCACGATTTCTTTTTTCAGGGCCGGATCCTTGGCCAGATCGCGGCGCGCGGCCGTCGCCTTCTCGGCGGCAGGATAGCCTGCGAATCTCTCGGTGATGGCGCCATAGCGATCATATGCTTGCAACTTATGTCCGGCCGATTCGCTCTTGGCCGTCAGGTTTAGTTCCTTGTCGCTGCGCGCTTCGACGAAGTTCGAGAGCTTCTGCGCGGCGGCCTTAATTTCTGCCTTGCGCGAGGTCAACGCCTTGGTAAGTGCCGGTTTCACTCCGACGTAATTGCCATACTCGATGCTCAGCCAGGTCGCATGCAGCTCGGCGGGAATCGCCTCGGGGTCGACATTCCATTTTGCGCCCTCCAGCGCCTGGCGGATCGTCTCGTCGAATTTCGACCAGTTACCGTGCTGTAGCTCGCCCCCTGGCGACAGGTAGCCGACTTGCATCGTGTTTTGCAAACTAATCTCACCGATATCGGCCCGCCGCTCGAACGATCTATCCGTGTCGACGATCACGGGCCAGGAAAGGCCAACGCTGCGGACATACTGCTCGACTTGTGCCTTCGACGTGCCGGAACTGACCGCGATGAACACTACCGGCTGATCCGCATATTTGGCGGCAGTGGCCATCAGCGCGGGCCAACGTTCGCGGCAGCGCGGGCAGCTCTCCTCGAAGAAGTAAAGAATCGCCGCCTTGCCATGCAACGATTCGGCCGAAATCGGATCGCTATTGGCCCACGTTGTGGGAAATTCAAGGGCCGATGCATTTGTTTCGACCTTGGTCGCGTTTTGCGCCGTGGCCGTAAAGGCCCACCACGTTCCCACTGCGAGCGATGCAAGCCAATAGATGGCTGCTGTGCGACGCATAAGAGCTACCCCGAAAAGACGACCTACCGAGGGGACACATTCGAATGCCGATGTTTCGGCAGGCCTATCTTAGCATGGGCAACGAGCACCAGGACGTACAGTCTACTCGCGCCCGTGCCCCTGCGCACCCAGCAGCCAGGCCAGGATGCCTTTTTGGGCGTGTAGCCGGTTGGCGGCTTGGGCTACTACGATGCTGGCCGGGCCATCGATCACGTCGTCGGTCACTTCTTCGCCACGATGCGCCGGCAGGCAGTGCATGAAATACGCGTCGCTCGGGGCGTGTGCCATTAATTCAGCGTTCACTTGGTAAGCGGCAAATGCATTGCGGCGCGCTGCCGCCTCGGATTCCTGCCCCATGCTTGTCCAGACGTCGGTGTAAACGGCCGAAGCAACCTTGACCGCCTCGCGCGGGTCGGTGCAGACAAGTAACTCGAGGTCTGGCACCTCGCTCTTAAGTGTCTTCAAGAAATCCGCTCCGAACTGATAGGCTTTGGGTGCCGCAATGGCGAACCGCATGCCCGTCTTCCCACAACCCATCGCCAGACTACGTGCGACGTTGTTGCCGTCGCCGATAAAGGCGAGCGTTTGCCCGACCAGCGAACCGGTCAGCTCGCGCAGGGTGTACAGATCTGCGAGTGCCTGGCAGGGATGATCTTTATCGGTCAATCCGTTGATAACGGAGCATTTGCAGAACTTTGCCAGCTCCACGACCTTCTCGTGGCTGTTCGTGCGCACCACAACGACGTCGACATACTCAGAGAGCACTCGTCCGAAATCGGCGATCGACTCGCGCGAGCCCCAGCCCACATCGTCGCCCAAAAAGAGACTATGGCCGCCGAGATTCACCATGCCCGCCTCGAAACTGACGCGCGTGCGCAGACTCGGCTTCTCGAAAAGCAGAGCCATTACGCGTCCCGGCAAGAGCGCCTCGCGCAGGCCGTTCTGATACTTCGTCTTTAGGTCCTCGGTGATCGCGAAGATCCGTTCGATCTCGCCGCTTTTCAAGTCGGCCAGCGTAATGAGATGTCTCATTGTTGCCACGGTCCCTGTTGCGTCTGCCGCCACGTGTAGTGTTTTTAGCCGACCTGATTCTTGAGAACTTCTGCCAGGATGTCGCAGCCCTGGTGCGCCTGATCGGCCGTGAGATTCAGTGCGGGCAGGAGTCGCAGGACAGTGCCGTGGGTACAGTTGATGAGCAGGTTCTTTTCGAGGCAGCCTTTGACGATCGCGGCTCCTTCGATCGAAAGTTCGACGCCGATCATCATGCCCAGCACACGCACATCGCGTACGATCTCGCATTCGCTGCGCAGCTTTTCCAGCCGCTCGCGAAAAACTTTGCTGACGGCCAGGCCATTTTCCAGCAGATGTTCTTGCTCGATCATCTCGATCGCCGCGATACCGGCCCGGGCCGCGATGGGATTTCCGCCGAACGTCGCCGCGTGCATCCCGGGGCGCAGGCTGGGGGCGATCTCGGCCGTGGTCATCAGCGCCCCGCCGGCGATGCCGCCGCACAACGCCTTGGCCAGAGTCATGATGTCGGGCGTGACGTCGAAATTCTGATAAGCGAACCATTGCCCGGTGCGCCCGCAACCACTCTGGACCTCGTCGAAGATCAGCAGCAGGCCGTGCTCATCGCACAGCTTACGCAAACCTTGCAGAAATCCGGCAGGAGGCAGGTTAATACCCCCCTCACCTTGCACCGGCTCGACCATGATGGCGGCCGTTTCCGCATCAATGCGGCGCGATACTTCGTCTAGATTTCCGAAGGGGGCATAGACGAATCCGGCCATCAGCGGACCGAGCCCCTCGTGATACTTCGGCTGTGCCGTGGCGGCCGTCGCGCCGAGCGTGCGCCCGTGAAAGCTGCCCTCGAAGGTGATGATCTTGTAGCGTTCGCGGGGTGTGTGCAAACGGGCAAGCTTGATAGCGGCCTCATTGGCCTCGGCGCCCGAGTTACAAAAGAATGCCTGGCCGCCAAAACTGCGTTCCGAAAGAGCCCGGGCCCACTGGCCCTGCGCCTCGGTGTACCAGGTGTTTGGTACGTGGATCAGGGTCGCAACCTGTTCCTGAACGGCGCGGACGACTGGCTCGGGGCAATGTCCTAGCAGGTTGCAGCCCCAGCCGGGGAAAAAATCGAGATATCTATTTCCCTCGGCGTCCCACACGTAGCTTCCCTCGCCGCGCACCAGGCAGACCGGATAGCGCACATAGTTGGGAACCACGAACTGTTTGAACAGCTCGACGATCTCGGTCGAGCTTGTGTTTGCGGTGGCCACGGCGTTTTGACTCCTGTTTGGGGAGATCGACTCGGACCCTTTGGCGTTGCGAATTGCGCTAGCTCATATTCGACCCGCGAGCGGCCCCACGGGTTCAGGGCATTAAGCGGACAGGCACGGCTCGCGCCACGACTACCAGTTTATTGACCCGATCGCCCCACACCTAAAACAATAACAACCACGAGTGACACGAATTACACGAAAGAGGTAAGACCACAGCCTTATTTGGTCTTTCTTCTGATTCGGGCGATTCGTGTGACTCGTGGCTTTCGTGCTCTCCTATCGCGACTTGACGATTTCGGTGCCGACGCCGCGGCTGGTATACACTTCCATCAACAGCGAGTGCCGCTGCCGCCCATCGATTATGTGTATCTTGCGGACACCGCGGTCGAGCGTTTCCAGGCAGGCTTGCACCTTGGGTATCATACCTGCCTCGATGGCGCCGGATTCGATCAACTTGTTGGCTTCCTCGGCGGTGAGCGAGACAATGAGCGAGTTCGGATCGTCCTTCGAGCGACGGACACCGTTGACGTCGCTGAGAAACACCAACTTTTCTGCGCCCAACGCCTGGGCAACTGCTGTGGCTGCGGTATCGGCATTGACGTTGAGTTTTTCCCCTTGAGCATCCAAGCACATCGAAGGGATGATCGGCACCGTGCCGGCATAACACAGGTTGGCGATCGTGGCGTGGTCGACGCGCGTGACGCGTCCGACATAGCCCAGGTCGATAGCCGCGCCTTCGTTATCGGTGAGCGTTAGTTTTTCGCCGAAGAGTACGTTCGTCGTGCGAAAATTGAGCGGCGATGCGCGTCCGCCGAGTTCTTCCACGCGTTCGACCAGGTGCTCGTTCGTTTCATAGGCCAACACTTGCTCGACGATGTCGCGAGTTTTGTCGTCTGTGTAGCGACGCCCCTGAATGAAGTGCGCTTCCAATCCGGCGGCCTCCATGGCGCGGCTGATGGCCGCACCCCCGCCGTGTACGACCACCGGTCGGACATCGACCGTGGACATGAAGACGATATCCAAGAGCAAATGCCGCAGCGCGTTCTCGTCCTCCATGACGCTGCCGCCGACCTTGATCACGACGACCTTGCCGCGAAACTTGCGGATCCATTCCAAGGCCTCGATGAGGACATCCGCCTTTTCGATCGCGCGTTCCAACGGTTTGCTCCCGGCGGTGCCATTCTGTTGGCCCTTCGCGGCGACCGTTCTGCTCACGGAAAACACTCCCCCCACTTTAGAAAAAGCTCTATTGTAGGTGGACAGTGAACAGTGTCAACGCTGCGGCGCTGACGACCCGAGGAGGACTGCAAAGTCAGGTATTGAGTATTTTCAGTCCGCGGGCGGGGTTCCAGGCGATATAGTCGGCGGCGGCTCGCAGGGGGATGGTGGGGTCAGAGCGGAGAAGGTGGATCGAGAGGGCGGCGTTGTTGAGGGCGGCCAACCAAACAAACCGACAGGCCTGGCCGTCGGGTGTGGTGGCGATCTTCGTCCCACCAACGGTCTTTCAAGAAGTGCAGACCGTTTTCCAGTCGCCAATGCTGGCGGAGGTGCCGCAACAGTTCCGCCGCCCGTGACCTGCTCCGGGTCGAGGCTGGAGATGAAGTAACGCACGTCGTGCGTGAGCACGACGCCGTCTGCGGAATGAACGATGTGATCGCCGCGCAGCGCTAGGCGACAGCTGTGCAGATCGAGCGATTCACGAATGTAATCCGCGTTGCCGAGATCGACCCACAGGCGGCGCGTTTCTTGGTGAGCCTCCTTTTATCGGTGGCTTCCGCGGCCGGTGGACGCAGCGCAAGCTGGGCAAAACAGTTCCGCAAAGCGTCCAACGTATCGCCCTGGTTGGCTTCGACCAAATGCTCCGTTGCTGGCGGCATCTGCGCGAAAGATGCCAGCAGCAGGCCCGGTGCCTGCTAGCGCCGGGCCTGCGGGAGGGCAATCCGAGCCGCAACGTCAGCTCTTTGCTTAACCCCGCTACGCACAACCGACTGGCGGGCCGCGATATCCGCCGCAAGACCAATTTTCTGGTCCCGTGACTCCAGCCCTATGACCGGTACAACCGATAAGCCAGATACAACCCGCAAGGTTTCCCGCATCGGAATGCCTCACCTCGACCAGGTAGGCAGCCGGGGCGCGAGCGTGCTGGGGGCTTTTAGTTCAAGAGGGGGGAGTGGGGGAATGAATCTACGTCTCTACGTGTGCCTGGCTGCGCTGTGTGGCGCCGGCCAGGCCGCGGCCGCGGAACAGCCGACGGTTGTGACGCAGCCGTACACGCAGTCATTGGAACCGGCGCGATCGGCCGACAAGCCAAGCCGCGCCCTCAAAGCGCGCCCGGCGAAGGGGCCGGTCAAGACATCCTCGGCCCAGGCCGAGCGGGCCCGAGCGGCGCTTGCGCAATCGCGGATGGTCCGCCTGGCCCAGGCATCGAAAAAGGACGAGCCAGCGGACACACCCTCGGATCCGTTCGAGGAAACCACGCCTCCGGCCGACGAGCCGGCTACTCCCTCAGAAGAAATGGAAACGCCTCTCGGAGCCGAACCGCCCACCCGCCCGGACGACCAGGTCTTCGAGATAAATCCCGGCGACGAACCTCAGCCGGCGGAAGTGCCCGCCGAACGATCAAATACTAAGCCCGGCCGCAAAGAGCCGACCGCCGCACCGCCGAAAGCGCCCGCCAAGCAAATACCGCGCTCCGAACCGCACGCGGCGCCACCGGCGGGTCGCCCTGGGCAGCCGGAGGAAGTGGCGCCGCCGCGCAGTGGCGTGCCGTCGCGTAACGGCGGACCACCGCCGGCCGAATTCGCGCCGTCGGCAGAGGAACCTTTCTATGAGGAATCGGAGCCGTATTTCGACGGAGAGGGCTGCGACGGCTGCACTTCTTGCGAAGAGGCCGTCGGTTCCTGCGGCTACTGGGAAAACTTTTGCTATCCACCGATTTCCATGCACCCACCGAGAGGGAGCTGGGTGACGGTCGACTACCTGATGTGGTGGAGCCGCGGCCAATCGTTACCGGCCTTGGTGACAACCGGCGATCGCGGCGGGGCGCTTACCGATCCCGCCCTCTCGATGCTGTTCGGCAACGATCGCGTCGATAATGGCATCCGCTCCGGCGGCCGGATTAACGTGGGCACCTGGCTCAATATGGAACAAACCTGGGGCCTCGGCGCGTCGTTCTTGCAGATGCAGAACGTGTCCACGAACTTCAGTGCCACGAGCAATGGATTTCCGACGTTGGCACGTCCGTTCGTCAACTCGCAAACCGGAGCAGACGACTCCTCGGTCGTGGCCCAGTCGAATATTCTCAGCGGCGGAATTCAGGCCCGCACCACTGGCAGCTTCGTGGCGGGGGATGCCTATTTTCGCCGCGCCTTGGCCTTCAAACCTGGCCGGCGGATTGATGCGCTCTTTGGTTGGAGATACATGCAGCTGGACGATTCACTGCAGATTAATGACCACTCGTTGTCGCTCGACTCGACCAATCCGCAGGTGCCGCTGGGCACGGTCTTTACCGGCCAGGATCAATTTCGCACCCGCAACATTTTTAACGGTGCGGAGCTGGGGTTAATGAGCGAGCGCCGCCGCGGCATCTGGTCGTTGAACACAGTGGCCAAAGTGTCACTGGGCAATATGAACCAAACAGTGCTGATCAACGGCAGCCACACAACCACCGAGCCCGGCGTGACTCCCTTTACAGGCCCGGGAAGTTTACTGACGCAACCCAGCAATATCGGCCACTACCAGCGCAACGTTTTCGCCGCCGTGCCCGAGGTGACTTTGAATCTGGGAGTTCAGATCACGCCCCGCCTGCGCGGTACGGTCGGTTACTCGTTGATCTACATCAGCAATGTCGTGCAATCGGGACGACAGGCCAACCTGTCGATCGATCCGACGCAAATCTCGGGAGGCACGGGCACACAGCCCTCCTTCCAGTTCCACGACAACACCTTCTGGCTGCAAGGTTTGAACTTCGGTTTGAATTACCAGTTCTAGAAATCGCCAGTCAATCTGAACTCCGGGTGACGGATGGCGGCCTGCCATCTCCACGCCGGGTGCCGTGTCCACGCAAGGCCTGGACATGTTAACTAGCACTCAAACCAGACATGCTCACGCGTTGCCTGAGCATGGTACCGGGCATGCACCCGTCGAAGTACAACGGTCGCGACATAGGTCGCCTGAGTCTTTTTATTCTCAAGCCTGGGCGCAGGGCCGGCCGATCCCCATGCGGACGACCTTACCGATCGCGCAGGCGGGGCGGCGGCGGTCGCTAGCAGTGCGCGCAGCAATCGCGATCGGAAAGTTTGGCCAGGAACTTTCCAGCTCGCGCCGACGCTTGTCGCCCATTAGGTTACAAAGGGCCGCTTCGATGCGCATCGAACCGACTCCATCCTTGTCGCCGCGTGCCGCGCGCCTGATCGCGCTGGGGATGTGCGCGCTCGTGCCGCTGGCGGCTGTGGAATTCTTTCTGTGCGTTTTTCGTTATGACAACGACTTCCTGTGGCATCGCTTGCTCGGAATCTCGTTCCTTCAGGACCAGCTGTACGACGCCTTCGGCCATCATTATCTACCAGCGCGGGCGATGATCGACGCCGCTACGGCGTGGATGCCGTATCGGCTGGACCGCGCCATCTGGCTCTTGGCAACGTGCGCGGGACTGGCGTGGTGTGTCAGATTCTGGTCGGATTTCGAAAGGCGACCCGTTCCCGCCTGGGCAATTCCCGCTCTCCTGGCACTGGCTGTGACCGGGTCTTACGTCCATCGCGACCTGGTCGAATGCGGCTTGCAGCTGTTCTTGCTGGAATTGCTTTCCGTGGCTCTGTGGGGATTGCTGCACGGGCGATCCTCGCTGTGCGGACTGTCGTTGGGTCTGGCCGCGGTCTACAAAGTCACGCCGCTCATCTTTCTGCCGTTCCTGCTCTGGAAGCGCCAATGGCGCGCCGCAGGCTGGATGGCTGGATCAACCGTTTTCTTTTGCCTGTTGCCGGGCCTCTTTGTGGGTTGGCAGCGGAATATCGAGTTGCATTCACAATGGTTTGACTATGCCGGCCGTCTGATGGCGCAAGACGACCCGGCCGAAAATGGCATCGAACCGGCAACGATGCACAACCAGTCACTGCCCGTGATGCTGGCGCGACTGGTGGAGGATTTTCCAGAGGGTCATCCTCTGTACATTGGTCGCGGACCGCTCGCACGCTGGGCGCGTTTCGATCCGCTATCCGCCAAGCGCTTCATGCAAGGGGCGCTGCTGGTGTTTGCCCTGGGGCTGGCGTGGCGCTTCCGGCGGTCAATTGACCTGACGGACGGTGGCGAAGCAATCGCCTGGGAGTGGTCCGCGATGTGCTCTCTCACGGCGCTTTTGTCACCTATGTGCTGGCTTCAGCACCTGGTGCTGGTCATTCCCACGGCTTTACTGTTCGCACAATATGCCGCTGCAGGTCGAGCCCGACGGTGGCAATGGAATGCGGCCGGAGCGGCCACGGCGCTGATGTTGTTGGTTCACAAGGACCTGTTGGGCTTGACACTCTGTGACCTGCTCAGCTCGTACCAGCCTCACACCGTGGCAAGCGTCCTGTTGGTGGTGCTGGCTATAGGCACTCGGTCGCCCGGTCCGTCGGCAAATGCTGCCGAGGAAGTATCTCCCAACGGTTACAGCCTGGCAGCTTGAAGGGTGCGTCCCTTCTCTTGCCCCGAGACCTCGACGCGTTTCCGCCGGTGGCCGTAATGAAATGCACGGATCGGCGGACCCTGAAAAGTCCGTTAGTTTTCCAGGGCCGTTTCGCTGCCAGGTGCGTAGTGTGATAGGGTGAGGCTTGTTCGCCCAAAGTCCGCCCGAGCCCGAGGGAAAGGATGGTCGCACATGGCGGGGCCAGGCATGTTGCAGATCTTTCGTGCCAGTGGCGTTGCGCTGCTCCTATCGGCGTTGTGGACCATGTCCGTTTGTGCCGCCCCTCCTGGTAGTACTTCCTCGTCGGCCGTTCCGGCAGTTACACCTTCGCCACGCACGGGCGAGGTCGACGGTGCGATGCTCGACTCGATCGAGCGTGTGCGGCAGGTTTCGCGGCAAGCGCTGGCCGCCGAGGTTCGGGCCGCACTGACCAAGGCCCACGAGCGGATGGCAGCAGACCCGGTGGGAACATCTCGCGCGCTGACGATGGTCCGCCAACGCGTCCGTGCCGCTCCTGAGCTAGCGCCGGCCGAGCGCGATCAATTGCTCGCGCAGATTGGCACTGTGCAAGGCCAGGCGGAGAGTGCTTCGAGAGCGCGCAACCGTCGCGCCATTGATCAGGACCAGGCCCAAAGGATGCGCGCGGCGCGGCAGGAGCTCAATCACGCGCTAGTGACCAATCAACAGGCAGCATCACGGAACGTGGCACGCGTCAATGAACTGGCGGCCGGCCAGCAATACCGCCAAGCCGAGGCGCAAGCACGCCTGGCCGGTGAGGGCACGTCAGCGGTTGCGGCCAGCACGGCCCTGGCTCTCGAATCGCGTACGCGCCTCCATATCGCGGAGGCGCAATCGTTGGCCGAGCGTCGACGCCAGAAACTGTACGAAGAGTTCCGAACCGAGGACAGGCAGCAGGCCGTCATTTCCGACGATCCGCCGATCGTTTATCCGTCGGCCACGCAATGGCAGTCGTTGTCCGCACGCCGCAGGAAGTGGGGCGAGACGGCCAGCACCTATCAGCCTGGCCCCGGCGAAGAGAAAATCAACAAGGCTCTCCGTGAGACGACCAGCATCGATTTCCAGAACATGCCGCTGGCGGACGCTGTCGACTATCTCAAGGACAAGCACGGCATCGAGATCCAGCTCGACAACAAGAATCTGTCTCTGGTCGCGATCAGTAGCGCCGTGCCCGTCACCTGCAAAGCCCGCGGCATCACACTGGCTTCGGCTCTGCGGCTGGTCCTTAATGACTTGGACCTGAGTTGGATCGTGCGCAACGACGTTCTGTTGATCACGACGAAGGAACAGGCTGACAGCGTGATGAGCACACGCATCTATCCGGTAGGCGATTTGATCATACCGGTGCAAAACCCGTTTGGTCTGCCCGGACATATGCCGTTCTAAAACGCCGTTCTGTTTCGGCGGCGGCCCACGCGCCGCGACGAAGTGCGGACGAAAGCCGTTTGCTCCGCCATGCGGCTTCTAAGCTAGCTCTGCAGGCAATGCCAGCACTCTGATTTCCGTTGTACCGCGCTGACGATCGATCACGTCGCCGGGACACCGGTCGCGAGCGGCCGATCAACCTTGACGCCTTTGGCGCAAACGAGTTACAAAATGCGGCCGTTAGCCTCGCGGGTTTGCTTCGGTGCCTGATTTGGGCTTAGACGAGCGAGCGATGCGATCTGTCGACTTGTTATAGACGAGTGCTGGCAGTTTCTTGCCAGATTTGTTAGCGGACGTTTGAACCCGCGCGGTGCGACCATGAATCATCGAGTCCGTCAAGTACGGCAGGTCCTCGGTAAAGTGGTTCGTCGGTATGCCCCGGGCTTACGGCGTGCGCCTCATTCTGAGGTACCACAGGCGGTCCTGCCCTATGAGTACGCGAACGGGGCTGAAGACCTCGTGCTGCTGTTCAACGCCGCATATTACCGCGAGATGAATGCCGACCTGACTCTCCCCGGCGATCAGCTATTGTCGCATTTCCTTCTCCGCGGCTGGCGCGAAGGGCGCAGTCCGCACCCGATATTCGATCTGCCATTCTACGTGCGCACGAACGGTTGCTTCCTCGATCAGGAGGTAAATCCCGTGCAGCATTTTCTCGATCACGGTTGGCGCGAGGGGCGCAATCCCAATCGACTGTTCGACTGCCGGTACTATCTGCAAATTCATCCCGACGTTGCCGCGGCCGATATGAATCCGTTGCTGCACTATTTGCGCTACGGCAGCAAGGAACTGCGAGTCGGCGGACCGTTGTTCGATACCCGCAGCTATACCGAATTCCACCCCGAGTGCCTGACCTCGGGCGTTGATCCCATGAGCCACTATTTGTGGCGTGGCATCAGGTCGGGCTACGCCCCGTTGCCGCTCAGCCATTTACGTGTGCCGATGCTCACCAAGCGCCCGATACACGTACACGGCGCGGAGCTGCCCCTGGTCGCATGACATGATCGTTAAAACACCCCACGAACCACCGCTTCACCTGCGCATGATCTCCGCGAAAACGAATACTTTGATTGACGAGCTGCTGGACCGGCGTCGGGAGTATCACGCATACTTCGAACGGAACGCGACCACAGGCGACCGTCCCTTCGGCGACGTGGACTATGTGCTCGTCTGGCACCTGATCGCGCGCCTCGGAATCAAGTCGTTGCAAGTTGACGATGCCGGCGTGATGGAGCTATTTCGTGCGGCGCAGCCTGTCGAAGGTTCAACGACTCTGCAGATCTCGCTGGCTGCTGAGTACGACCGAGCCGCCCCAGCTGGTGCGCTTCTGCTATTCAATGCGCATGTCCGGCCCGCCGACGACTGGCTGGCCGACAGCACGTCGGAAAACTCGCTGGCCTTATGTTACGGGTTGACCGGCACGCTCGATGGATCGCTTGCGCAATCCTTGCAAGCCGTATTGCACGGCGGCGCCGACGTTGTGTTCCTGCCGTTGTTCGCGACAGCGCCGCCCTTATGGCGCGCGGCTTGCCTGCTGATCGCGGCGCGCAGCCGGCTCGTACAGCTCAACGGCATTGCGACGGAACTGACGAGTACGTTCTCGGGTGACGATTTGGACGCGTTACACCTGGCCGAAGAAAATCTCCGTCTGCGGGCCACGATTGGTCGGCTGTCGACGGCGGACACCAACCATGGGGAGCTTGTCCATTTGAAGTCTACAATTGCCACGCTTGAAGCACAGGTTGTGGCGCTGCGCCGCACGGCATTGGCGCAGGAAGAGTCGATCGCCGCGCTGCTTATGCCGGCCGGCGGCCAACGGTCGCCCGTAGGAAACAACGGTCATTCGCACGGCACGGCACGCTAAGTACGCGACGGAACTGCAAGCCTTCCAGATTTGACGCTACGGCGATGAGGATATCGGCTTTGTTGCACATACTATATCCGTCGGGCTTGAACTGGTTCTATGAAGCCATTGCGCACGAATTGCAAGAAGATCTAACCACTCTTGGCATTCGCTCAAGGCTTATCACGCCGCAGGAATTGCTCGGGTCCACGCGGCTTGAGATCGGTTCGCAACAAGGCATTCTCATCGTTAGCGCGGCCGAGTGCCTGTTCAGCCTCGCCGGGCCGGCCAACTCTTCGGCAGGTTTCGACGCCTGGACGAATCGATTGCGAGACAAGCTGAAGGAATTTCATCGTCGCATGTTGCTGAATTTGGACGGGATTCATACTTCCTGGTTCCAGAACCAAATGTCGCAAATCGGCGACGCGATGACGCATGTGCTCGACCTGGGTATGGTTCCGCAAACCACGCTGCCGAAGCTGGGTGGGTTGACTTACGTATGGATTCCCGAATCGTTCACGTTACGGCACCGGCAGAATCTCACGCCGTACGACGCGGACCGACCGATTCCGTGGACCATGGTTGGCCACGCCACGCAGGAACGCGCCGAGGTGGTCGACGCGCTTTCGAGAATGCTCGGCGCTGCCGGCACGCTGTTTCTGCCCCCGTTGCGTCCGTTCGGCAGCGATGGCGCGCGTAATCTATCGGAACAGTCGCTCGATCGGGTACTCGCTCGAACGCAATACTACGTCTGGGCCAGCCATCATCTTTCGCCCTACCACGAGTGTTTGCGAGCGCTGCACGCCGTCCGCAATGGCGCGGTCCCCGTGAAAATCGATCCGCTGTTCTACTTTTTGTTCCAGGAGATTCCCTGGGTCCATGCCAGCGTTGATGCGTTTCTGGCCGCGATCGAAACACAGGGGCGTCGGGTGCTGTACAACCGCGCGAAAGATTTCCTAATGGCTCGCGACACGTTCGGCTCACACGTGGCCGGCGCGCTGGGCTTGCGGACAACGCACAACGCCGCACGTGCGGACTCTGCGGACAATGTGCCACCGCCGCATGGAGCACGCGGCAATCGAGCCGCAGGCGAATGTGCAGCAGCGCGCGTGGCCCTGCTTACTGAGAACTAAGCGAATGCCGTCGGTGCGCCTGTGATTTACTTCGGCGAGTCCGTCGGCCGTGATACTCGACAGGAAATTTGCGTGATGCAAGCCTGCAAACGTACCGACGGGATTTCGATCTGTATTCCCAATTGGAATCATCGATCCTATTTGTATCGCAGCGTCGGCTGCGCACTGGCAACGGCTCGAGAGCTAGCCCGGCATGGCTTGGGTTGCGAAGTGTTGGTGATCGATGATGCTTCGCGCGATGGCTCACAGCGGTTGCTGCTGCGTTTGGCGATGATGGACGCCACCGGCTCGCTGCAGATTATCGCGAACGACGAGAATCGCGGCTTGGGCGCCGCGCGCAATCGGGGACTCCGCGAGTCTCGCTACAAATGGGTCTGCTTTCTCGACGCCGACAACGAACTGATTCCCGAGAACGTCTTTCATTTTTACCGCGCCGCCAAGGATACCGGAGCGGCGTTTACTTATGGAAATCTCGTTGTGCGGATCGGCGGCCCAGATGGGCCCGTCAGTGAAATCATCTCCAACGATTTTCTCAACGAATCCATTTTCGAACGCAACTACATCGATGCCATGGCCGTGGTCGACGCAGACCAGGCGCTGGCCGTGGGGGGCTACGTCGAGTCGCGGACGATGCCCGAGGACCTGGAGTTCGTGCTACACATGGCTGCCGAAGGGCGGCAGATCGTGATGCTGCCGATGCTGCTGGGGCATTGGTACCTGCACAAACAATCGCTGGGGCAAGATCGCGGCGCCGTCGATAACCCCAAGATCGATCGCATCTTCAACCAGCGCAAGGCGGGGTTGCCGTTGGGTTTCAAACCGCGCATGTACCATCCCGATGTGGGATATCTGGTCTGAAAACACGCTCTGCCGCTATGCCAGCAACTCCCACAGCGGCGTGCCATCGGCGACGCGCAGCGGTCGGCCAAAGCGATCGTGAATCTCGGTTTCGGGGGGTACTCCGAGCGCGTGATACAGCGTGGCGGCAAAATCGCCGGCCGTAACGGGCTTGTCCGCCGGGAAGGCGCCGATTTTGTCCGACGTGCCGTAGGTGCGGCCTCCCGCGATCCCGCCGCCGGCCAACAGTGCCGAGAAGACGTTGCCGTAATGATCGCGGCCGGCATCGCCGTTGATCTTGGGCGAACGGCCGAATTCACCGGTTACAGCGACCAATGTCTCGCCGAGTAAACCACGCTCGCCGAGGTCGCCCAACAACGCCGTCAGCCCGCGGTCGAGCGGCGGCAAGTTGTGATCGCGCAAACGCGGAAAGTTCGGCGTGTTTCCCACGTGATGGCCGTGCGTGTCCCAAGCGGCCACGGCCACCTTGTCGACGACGCCATTGTTATTGAATGCTTCCGGCTCCGATCGGTCGGGCCAGTACACTACCGTGGTCCGCACACCTGCCTCGACCAGGCGGCGGGCGAGCAGCATGCTCTGACCGAACACGTTTTGCCCGTAGCGCTCGCGCATCGCATCCGATTCGCGCTCGACGCGGAACGCTTCCAGGAACTTGGGGGACAGTAGCAAGTCGAACGCCCGCTCGTAAATCGTGGCCAACTCGCCGAGCGATTCGGTGCCGCGCTGGGCGGCGAGACTGTCGAGCAAGCGGCGGCGCGCCTGCAACCGACCGATGTCGACGCTTTCAGGCAGCGTGGCCAACGGCACGTCGAACACCGATCCCGCGCGCTTTGCCGGTTCGACGCGCCAGGGATCGAACGCGCGACCCAGGAAGCCGCCGTTTTGACCTGGCACGACATTCGTACTCGTCGAAATGTTCCAAGGGTACGACACAAAGGGGGTGGTACCCGGTGCGGTTGGACGCAATTTGCCGAGCACCGCGCCGTAATGCGGAAAATCGTCTTCGCGTGGCGGTACTTCGCCCAGGTTCATCGGCCGCCGGCCCGTCAGCATGGTGTGCGAGGCGGAACCGTGCGAGCTGTCGCCGTGGGTGAGCGAACGGATGATCGAGTACTTGTCGGCTTGCCGTGCCAAAAGTGGCAAGTGCTCGGTGATCTCGATGCCCGGCACGTTAGTGGCGATAGGCTGAAACTCGCCGCGGATCCCGCTGGGGGCTGCGGGCTTCATGTCCCACATGTCGATATGGCTGGGACCGCCAAAGAGATAGACGAGAATCAGCGATTTGGCCCTGCCAGACCCTGGCTGGCCATTTCCGGCGGGGCTGGCCTGCGCGATATCACCCAGCGAGGACAAGCCGCCGACCATGCCGCAACCGGCGGCCAGCCCGACGCGCAGCACATCGCGTCGCGACCACGCTTGTCGAACGTCGGGCGTACCACCGCGGATATAGAGCATGCGGAAGTTCCAGCATGGAAGCCAAGCACTTCAGGCGTTCAGGGGCCCGCAGGCACCGGCCTCATGCTAAAGCGGTCTGGCCGGGCCGTCAAACCAGATCGTAAACGCCCAAACGCCTCGAACTTCGTCGCGCATTACGCTGGCAGACGATCGGGCGGCGGGTTTTTTTCGCCGTCGGCGGGCATTACACTGGAGGTCGCGATACCTGCCTTGCTATCCCTCCCGATCAGGTTCTTCTCATGCGGCTTTGGTGTACCCGCCTCGTGATCGTCCTTGTCGCGGCCGTCGTAGCGGCGGCGCGGGCCGGCGCGGATGAGCCGGCGGCAGTTGATTTTGCCGGCCAGATCCGACCGCTGTTCGAGCAGCGCTGTTACAAGTGCCATGGTGGCGAGAAGCAGATTTCGGGCTACCGACTCGACGTGCGCTCGCGGGCCCTGGCAGGCGGAGAATCGGGCGAGACTCCCATCGTGCCAGGCAAGCCAGCCGACAGTCCCTTGATCGCGCGTCTCGCGAGCGACGACAAAGACCTGCGCATGCCTCCTGAGGGGGAACGCGTTTCACCTCAAGAGCTGGAATTGGTGCGTCGCTGGATCGGCGCCGGCGCCCCGTGGCCTGACGAACTGGCGGGCGAAGATCGACTGAAGAAACCGCACTGGGCGTTTCAGGCGCCCACACGCGGCGAACTGCCGACACCTCGCGATGCGCGTTGGGCACGTAGCCCGATCGACCAGTTCGTGCTCGCGCGATTAGAGTCGGAGGGGCTCGCGCATTCTCCAGAGGCGGATCGCGTCACAATGTTGCGTCGGCTGTCGCTCGATTTAATCGGTCTGCCTCCCACGATTGCCGACGTCGATACCTTCTTGGCCGACCGCGCCGATGGCGCGTACGAGCGGGCCGTCGAGCGCTTGTTGGCTTCGCCGCATTACGGCGAGCGTTGGGGACGCCACTGGCTCGATGCGGCGCGCTACGCCGACAGCGATGGCTATGAAAAAGACAAGCCGCGGCAGACCTGGTTCTATCGCGATTGGGTGGTTGGCGCGCTCAATCGCGATCTGCCTTACGATCAGTTCGTCATCGAGCAAATCGCCGGCGACCTGCTGCCCAATGCCAGCCAGGACCAGATCGTGGCCACGGGCTTTCTGCGCAATTCGATGACCAATGAAGAAGGGGGCATCGATCCCGAGCAGTTTCGCATGGAGGCGATGTTCGATCGCATGGATGCCGTTGGCAAAAGCATCCTCGGCCTGACGATCCAGTGCGCGCAGTGTCACAATCACAAATTCGATCCGCTCACGCAAGAAGACTATTACCGAACTTTCGCGCTGTTGAATGACGCGCACGAAGCGAACATCGCCGCCTACACGCCCGACGAGCAGATGCATCGGGCCGATGTGCTGCGACAGATTGCCGAGATCGAAGCCGACTTGAAGCAGCGTACGCCCGACTGGACCGAACAGTTGGCACGCTGGGAGGCGGCCGTTCGCGACGATCAACCGAATTGGGTCGTCGTCCAGCCCGAGGTCGACACCAGCGGCGGCGAAAAGCACCTGCCGCTGGATGATGGATCGATTCTCGCCCAAGGCTACGCGCCGACCAAGCACACGGTGCAGATCACGGCGCGGACCGAGGCGACGCCGATCGGAGCTTTCCGCCTGGAATTGCTGACGGACCCCAATCTGCCTTTGGGCGGACCCGGTCGATCGGTCTTGGGGACCGCGGCGCTCAGCGAATTCAATGTCGAGGTCGCGCCAGCCAATGCGCCAGAGAAAAAGCAGAAGGTCAAGCTGGTGGCAGCTACCGCCGACGTCAATCCATCGGAAACGCCGCTGGACAAAATCTTTGACGATCGCAGCAATAAGCGGCGCATCACGGGGCCGATCGCCTTTGCCATCGACGGCAATAACGACACGGCCTGGTGTACCGACAACGGGCCAGGCCGCCGCAACCAGCCGCGCAAGGCGGTGTTCGTCGTTGCCGAGCAGATCGTGCACGAAGGAGGAACGATCCTCACGTTCTCGTTGCTGCAGAACCATGGGGGATGGAACAGCGACGACAATCAGAACTATAACCTGGGGCGATTCCGCTTTTCCGTCACCGCCGCGCCAGCGGTAGTTGCTGATCCGTTACCGGCGCAGGTGCGGCAAATTCTGGCCGTGCCTAGCGCTGAGCGTTCGCCGCGTCAGCTCGACGCGCTGTTCAGCCACTGGCGCACGACGGTACCCACCTGGCAAGAGGCGAACGCCCGCATCGAAGAATTGTGGCGGTCGCATCCGGCCGGCGCCTCGCAATTGGCGCTGTTGCCGCGCGACATGCCGCGCGAAACGCATCTGCTCAAGCGCGGAGATTTTCTCAAACCAGACCGTGTCGTCACGCCGGGCGTGCCGGGCTTTCTGCATCCGTTGGCCGCCGATCAACCCGCCACGCGGCTGTCGTTCGCACGCTGGCTGGTCGACCGGCGTTCGCCGACCACAGCCCGGGCGCTGGTGAATCGAGTCTGGCAAGCCTATTTCGGTACAGGACTGGTAGCGACGAGTGAAGACCTGGGAACGCAAAGTGAGGCGCCGTCGCATCCACAGTTGCTGGATTGGCTGGCAGTCGATTTTATGGAGCGTGGCTGGAGCCTGAAGCAGTTGCATCGCTTGATAGTCACCTCGGCGACGTACCGGCAGGCGTCGCGTGTGTCGCCAGAGTTGCTGGCCCGCGATCCCTATAATCGTTTGCTCGCGCGCGGGGCGCGGTTCCGGGTCGAAGGTGAAGTCGTGCGCGATGTGGCGCTGGCGGCCAGCGGCCTGTTGAGCGCGCGGCTGGGTGGACCGAGCGTCTTTCCCCCGTTGCCCGAGTTCATGCTCTTGCCGCCGGTAAGTTACGGACCGAAAACGTGGCCATTGTCCACCGGCGAGGATCGGCATCGCCGCGCGCTGTATACGTTCCGCTATCGATCACTCCCCTATCCGGTCCTGCAAACGTTTGATGCACCTAACGGTGATTTCTCGTGCGTGCGGCGCGTTCGCTCGAATACTCCGCTGCAGGCCTTGGCCACGTTGAACGAGCCGGTGGCCGTCGAGTGTGCGCAAGCATTGGCCAGAAGAACGCTGACCGAAGCTGGACAGGCGGACGACGCGCGATTGACGTATGCCTTCCGCTTGTGCGTAGCCCGCGCCCCCACGCTCGACGAAGCGGCCGAACTGTCCCGATTCTATGTGCAGCAAAAAGAGCGGCTGTCGGCCGGCTGGCTGAATCCTTGGCAACTGCTCGGCCCGGCGACCGCAGAGACGACTGCACCGACGAATTTACCAGAAGGTTCGACCCCCACCGAGCTGGCTGCGTGGACGGCTGTGGCCCGCGTGTTGTTGAACCTGGACGAAACGATCACGAAAGAGTAGAGGCCACGCGATGAGCGGACAGAACAATGACACGCCGGCACGACGCTCAAAGTCATCTCGCCTCCGGGGAGATGGCCGGCCGAGCGGTACAAGTTCCGCTGCCGAGAATTCAAGACTCACGGCTCGTCGCTGGTTTTTGCGAGATTGCGGCGTGGGGCTGGGCTCGATCGCGCTCGCACAGTTGCTCGGCGCCGATGCAATGGCCGCCGATTCGCCAGCTGGCATGGCCGATCCGCTTGCCGCGCGCACTCCGCATCACGCGGCGAAAGCCAAGCAGGTAATCTTTCTGTTCATGGCCGGCGCACCCAGCCACCTGGAGCTGTTCGATTACAAGCCGCAGTTGGCCAAGTTCGATGGGCAACTCCCCCCCGCCGAATTGCTCAAAGGGTATCGCGCTGCCTTCATCAATCCGAATTCGAAGCTGCTGGGGCCGAAGTTCAAGTTCGCCCGCCACGGCCGCTGCGGCGCCGAAGTCTCGGAGTTGCTGCCGCATCTGTCGGAAATCGTCGACGACGTCACGATCGTCCGCTCGATGGTCACCGACGCGTTCAATCACGCGCCGGGACAGATCCTGATGAACACGGGCAGCCAACAGTTCGGCCGGCCCAGCGTGGGCGCCTGGACGTTGTATGGCCTGGGTAGCGAATCGCAGAACCTGCCGGGTTTTGTCGTCATGAACTCAGGCAAGAAGGGCCCCAGTGGCGGCAACTCGAACTGGGGAAGTGGCTTTCTGCCGACCGTCTATCAGGGTGTGGCGTTGCGCACCAGCGGCGAGCCGGTGCTGTATCTCTCGAACCCACCGGGCGTCGACCGGCAATTGCAGCGTGACTCGCTGGATACGCTGGGGCAGCTGAATCGGATGCGGCTGGACGTCGTAGGCGATCCGGAAATCTCGACACGCGTCAACTCGTTCGAAATGGCTTACCGCATGCAGGCCAGTGCTCCGGAACTGATGGAACTGGCACAGGAGTCGGCCGAGACGCTGGCCATGTACGGCGCCGATCCGGGCAAGCCATCGTTTGCTAACAATTGCTTGCTGGCCCGCCGGATGATCGAGCGCGGCGTGCGCTTCGTGCAGCTATTCCACGAGGCTTGGGATCAACATGGCAACTTGAAAGCGGATTTGCAAAAGAATTGCCAGGACACCGATCGCGCCACCGCCGCACTGGTGAAGGATCTCAAACAGCGCGGCCTGCTGGAAGACACCATTGTGATCTGGGGGGGCGAATTCGGCCGCACGCCGATGGTGCAGGGCGGCGACGACGGACGCGATCACCATCCCAATGCCTTCACCATGTGGCTGGCCGGCGGCGGGTTCAAGCCTGGCATCACGATCGGTGGCACCGACGACTTGGGCTTCAACGCGGTCGAAGAGCCCATTCATGTCCACGATCTGCATGCCACGATCCTGCACCAGTTGGGCTTTGACCACACCCGCTTGACGTACCGCTTTCAGGGGCGCGACTTCCGCCTGACCGACGTACACGGCCGGGTGGTGGAAAAATTGCTGGCGTAGCTCGCAACGGCACCGGCCAGGTGGCATAGCTCTCCCCCGCGCGAACCTGATACGTTATCCTCTGCGCGGCGAGAGAAACGATTGCACCCGACTACCTGGTCTCTCAGCGCGCCAGGATTATCCCATGTCCAAACCGGAAACCGGCTCTCGCAATTCGTGGGTCAACAAATTCCGCTGCGCTTTTCGCGGCGCAAAATTGGGGGTCCGCGGACAGAGCAGCTTTTCGGTCCATTTCTTCGTGGCTGCGGTGGTGATTGCGGCGGCGCTGGCGCTGGGAGCGACGATCGTCGATTGGTGTCTGCTGCTGGGGTGCATCACGATCGTGCTTAGCGTAGAGATGGTGAATTCGGCACTCGAACAACTGGCCAAGGCCGTCGACGACCGACCCAACATCCACATTCGCGATGCCCTGGATATCGGCAGCGGAGCGGTGCTGGTGGCCTCGATCGGCGCGATGGTCATTGGGGCCGTGGTCTTTCTCAATTTACTTGCGCAAAACCTGAACTGGTGAGGCCCATCCGTAAGGGGATCAGGCCGAAAAGCTTGAGCCGCCGGAGTCTGCTGTTACACTGAACCCAGCGGTTTTTTGCTTCCCCAAACCCTGCCCCAGCCTTCCGGCCCCGCTAGCCCGCCCTGGCCATTCACAATTGCGACGATCACCATGGCCGCACGCCATCGTCATTGCCCTGCCCGCCGAGTAGCACTGGCATTAGTGCTGGCGTTCTTTCCGGCCGCGCTCTGCGTGGCGGCCGATGAACCAGCGATCAAGTTCAATCGCGACATCCGCGCGATCCTGGCCGAGAATTGCTTCGCGTGTCACGGCCCCGACAAGGGCAAGCGGGCCGCCGACCTGCGGCTCGACACGCAGTCTGGCGCGACGGCCGATCTCAATGGTTCGCACGCCATCGTGCCAGGCAAGCCGGAAGAGAGCGAATTAATCAAGCGCATCACGAGCGAAGACGAAACGCTGCGCATGCCGCCTGCCGAGACCGGCAAGCATCTGACGCCGCGCGAGATCGAACTGTTGAAATCGTGGATCGCCGCGGGCGCCACTTGGCAGGAGCATTGGTCTTACACCGCGATCGAACGTCCGTCGGTATCGTCCGCCAATGCGGAGCTTCGCAATCCCATCGATGGCTTTCTCGCCACTCGATACGCCGCGACCGGCCTGGCGATGGCGCCCGAAGCCGATCGCGTGACGCTTGCCCGCCGGCTGTCGTTCGATCTGCTTGGTCTGCCGCCGACGGCGGAACAGGTCGCCTCGTTCGTGAGCGACGCTCGACCGGAAGCTTACGAGCAGTTGGTCGACGTACTCTTGGCCTCGCCGCACTACGGCGAACGGATGGCCATGTATTGGCTCGACCTGGTTCGCTATGCCGATACCACGGGCATTCACGGAGATAATCACCGCGACGTGGCCCCGTACCGCGACTATGTGATCGACTCGTTCAACGCCAACATGCCGTACGACAGGTTCGTCGTCGAACAGTTGGCCGGCGATTTGTTGCCCGACGCGACGCTCGCGCAAAAGGTTGCCTCGGGCTACAACCGCATGAACATGACGACGACCGAGGGGGGAGCGCAGCCGAAGGAATACATTGCCAAGTACGCCGCCGATCGGGTACGCAACGCCTCGACCGTGTATCTCGGCGTCACGATGGGCTGCGCCGAATGCCACGATCACAAGTTCGACCCGTTTACGACTAAGGACTTCTACAGCTTTGCGGCGTTCTTTGCTGATGTGCAGGAACAGGCCGTCGCACTGCCGGGGCCAGCCGTGCCGGTTCCGTCGGCCGAGCAAGAAAAACGTCTGGCCGAGCTGGACGCGCAGATCGCCAAGGTCCGCCTCACGCTCGACACGCAAACTCCGGATCTCGATTACGCACAGCTGGCCTGGGAAGCGCAAGCGCGCGAGCAATTGGCCCATCCGCCGCAACTGGGCGGGTGGCATGCCCTGGGACCATTTGCGGCCGAAAGCTATGAGAAGGCGCTGGACACGGCATTTGGTCCCGAGAACGGCGTCGACCTTTCGGCCGTGTTTGCCGATGGTGCGCTGCGCTGGATGCCACACGCTGAGTGGGCCGATAGTGCGGTGATCAATCTGCCTGGAGATCGCGGAGCGACGTATCTTTATCGGGCGATCGAGGCGCCGCGGGCCATGCCGCTGGTCCTGTCGCTCGGCTGCAAAGACGGATTGCGCGTGTGGCACGACGGCAAGGAAGCGTTCGCCCAGCGTGCCAAACGGGCTGCCGCTGCCGACCAGGACAAGGTCACCCTGCCATTGCACCCTGGTACGAACCATTTGCTATTGAAGGTGGCCAGCGCCGGCGGTGCGAGCGGGTTTTACTTCCGCGTAAGCGAGGGGGACGTGCCCGCGGCCATTGTGCCCATCGTCGGCAAGCCGGCGACCGACCGCAACGATGAGGAAAAGAAAACGATCGCGACCTACCATCGTGGGATCGCGCCCTTGTTGAATCCCGCGCGCGACGAGCAGGCGAAGCTCGCCGCGCAGCGCAAAGATGTCGACGCCAGAGTGCTGCGGACTCTGGTCGCCATGGCGGGCGAGCCGCGCATGATGCGCGTGTTGCCGCGCGGCAACTGGCTTAACGAATCGGGCGAGATTGTCTCGCCGAACGTACCGGGCTTTCTCAAGCCACTGGCCATCGAATCGCGTCGGGCCACGCGACTCGATCTCGCCCGGTGGATGGTCTCGCGCGATAACCCACTCGTCGCACGAGTGCTGGTCAACCGTCTGTGGAAGCTGGCGTTCGGGCGCGGCCTGGCAGCGCCGCTCGACGATCTGGGCGCCCAAGGATCTTGGCCCACGCATCTGGAATTGATCGATTGGTTGGCAGCCGAGCTGATCGACAGTGGTTGGAACGTGAAACATGTGTGGCGGCAGATCGTCACGTCGCAAGCGTATCGACAGTCGTCGCACGTGACGGCCGAGGCGCAACAGAAGGACCCTTACAACTTGCTCGTGGCCAGGCAGGGGCGTTTCCGCCTGGATGCCGAGATGGTCCGCGACGATGCCCTAGCCGTCAGCGGCTTATTGGTTCCGACGATCGGCGGTCGCAGCGTGCGGCCCTATCAACCGCGAGGGTATTGGGCCCATCTGAACTTCCCGGTTCGCGAATACGAAGCAGACCACGGTGCTGATCTCTACCGTCGTGGACTGTACACCTATTGGTGCCGTACGTTCTTGCATCCGAGTCTACTGGCGTTCGATGCCCCCTCACGCGAGGAATGCACCGCCGAGCGGAATCGGTCGAACACGCCGACCCAGGCTTTGGTACTGTTGAACGACCCCATCTTTGTCGAAGCGGCACGCGTGTTCGCCGAGAGGACAATGCGCCAGGGAGGTGCCGACACGCCGCAGCGGATCGATTGGGCGGTGCGTCGCGCGCTGTCACGCGCGCCGACGCAGGATGAGCTAACCGTACTGGCCGATTTGCACGAGCGGCACAGACGGTATTACCTCGGCAATGTCGAAGAAGCCCGCAAGCTGCTGACCGTGGGCGAAACTCCCGCGCCGCAGGATATCGACGCGGCCGAATTGGCTGCCTGGACGTCGGTCGCACGGACGATTCTAAATTTGCACGAGACGATCACGCGGTACTAAACCTATGAACGGTCACAATCGCGGCAATACGTTCGACGTCGCTGCAATTAAGCAAGAAATTTGCCGGCGCACGTTCCTGGCACGAGGCGGAGCGAGCGTCGGGGCGTTGGCGCTAGCGGCCATGGGCAATCCCGCGCTGCTGCGTGGCGGTGACGCGGCCGTGCGCAGTGCTGCTCTACCGAGCGAGGCACCGTGGTCGGGCGTGGTGAGGCCGCTGCACTTTGCGCCGCGGGCCAAGCGCATCATTTATCTCTACATGGCCGGTGGTCCGTCGCACCTCGAGACGTTCGACTACAAGCCGAAGCTGGCCGAGATGAGCGGCCAGCCCATGCCCGAGTCGTTCACCGCCGGGCAGCCGATCGCGCAATTGCAGAACGCGAAGCTGACCTGTCTCGCGCCGCAACATACGTTTGTGCGCTGTGGCCAATCGGGCCAGCACATCTCGAGCGTCTTTCCGCGACTGGCGGAAGTGGCCGACGAGATGTGCATCATTCGCTCGCTGCACACCGACGCGATCAATCACGATCCGGCCCACACGTTCATGAATACGGGCACCACGATCTCGGGGCGCCCCTCGATGGGGGCCTGGCTGACGTACGGGCTGGGAAGCGACAGCCAGGATCTGCCCGGTTTTGTCGTGATGACCTCGCTGGGTAAATTTGGCCAGGCGCAGCCGATCGCGGCCCGGATGTGGAATAGCGGATTTCTGCCGAGTCGTTTTCAGGGGGTTGAATTTCGCTCCAAGGGAGACGCGGTACTGTATCTAGGCAATCCGCCCGGAGTCGATCGCCAGCGGCAGAGCGACGTGGTAGAAGCCGTGAAGGCGCTGAACGCTCAGGGCAACCAGGTGCTGGACGATCCGGAGATCGCCACCCGAGTCAGCCAATACGAAATGGCGTTTCGCATGCAGGCCAGCGTGCCGCATCTGCTGGACGTGTCGGACGAACCGGCGCACGTTATGGAAATGTACGGCACGCCCGGAGCCGATGGTTCGTTCGCTGCGAATTGCCTGCTGGCCCGTCGATTGGCCGAGCGTGGCGTGCGTTTCATCCAGCTTTATCACCGCGATTGGGACCATCACGGCAGCGTCAAGGAACACGTCAAGGGCACGGCGGCCGAGGTCGATCGTGGGGCGATGGCCTTGATTCGCGATTTGAAGCAGCGCGGCATGCTCGACGAAACGTTGATCGTTTACGGCGGCGAATTTGGCCGCACTCCCATGGCGCAGGGCAACGGCCGTGACCATCACATGCAGGGCTTTTCGATGTGGTTGGCCGGCGGCGGCATTCGCGGCGGCATCAGCCACGGTGCCACCGACGAGCTGGGCTACAAGGCGGTCGAAAATCCCGTTCACGTCAATGATCTGCATGCCACGATGCTGCACCTCTTCGGCATCGATCACTCGCGGCTGACGTACCGCTTTCAAGGCAGGAACTTCCGCCTCACCGACGTCGCCGGCCAGGTCATTCGGCCGATCCTGGCCTAAGAAACGTGCCACGCCGTGCGGCGGCCGACGCGCGAACCTCGCGAGTCGGGGGTACGTCTCTCTTCATGTAGGGCCGGCGCGATGGATCGCAGCCGCTATTGCCCTTTTCGCCAGCCGGATTTTTTCGCCCAGGTTATCGCGATGCATTTCATGGTCAAACGTACGCCGAACGCTGACATGACGGTGGACACGTGCGCCGGCACGCTACTCCGCGATCGTGCGCAGCGCGGCATCTCGCATCCTCCTCCCGGGTGAAACGCGGCTCTACGGGTCCTGCTGGATTCTTCCAGGCCCGCTTCGCCGCCAGGCGAGGCGGGCCTTTTTTGTTGGCCTGTCGCGATGCGCGAAGTCAACGACGCGATTGCCACCCCCCCGCGCAGAGGAATCACAAAACTGCAGGAACCACTTGTTTCCATCACATCCAGCCGACCAACACCGCGCAACGCGGCCGGGTCGCATCGATAGGGAGTCTTCCAATGATCTTCAGTCACTTTCAACCACCAACGCAACAAAAGGCATCCGCGGCCGCGCTGCGGCGGAAATTCCTGCGCGAGACTGAATCGTTTCTGGCCAAAGAATTGCGACTGCGCGACACCCAATGGCCCACCAAAACGCGCCGCTTGAGAAGCCGGTTATTCGCAGGCCGTTAAACCGGCTGGGCACACGAGGCTGTACCGCGCGGCGACGACGCCCACAGCCAGCAAATAACTGATCTTGCACGCGGCCGACAGATGAACTATTTACACGCCTTCCCCTCAGAGTTTTTGCGCCGTTCTGGCGTAGTTGCGTCCGTGCGCTTGTGTAAACGGGCTTGGACGCGCAGCGGCTGATTCCGCGCGCTCTCCCAAACCACATCCAAGGTCAGAAATTTTCATCGCTCGAGGCAGGCCATGCTTTTCGCTGCGCGCCGCACAAACGCCTGGCGCGGGAAAGATAGCCGGAATCGCCGCGCCATCGGCGTGTCGGTAGCAATGCTCCGTCATGGTTTGGCCTGCGCAACGATGGCAATGCTAGCGATCGTTGCGGCTTCGGCGCGGGCCGACGAGACAACGTACACCGCCCTGGTCGAGGCGGATCATGTGCATGTGCGCAGCGGTCCGGGAACCGGGTACTACGCCACCGAAATTCTGCGACATGGCGACCGCGTGGAAGTCTGCGGGCACGACGCCGGTGGCTGGTGCCGCGTGCGGCCGCCGGCTGGCAGCTTCAGTTGGGTGCCCGCCGAAGCGATCGCCTTACAACGCGACGGCACGGCCCGCGTTGTTCGTCATCGGACCGAGGCCGGCGTCGGCAGCCGCTTCGACGAGCGTCGCGATGTCGTTCAGGTGCTACTCGATCGCGATGAGACGGTGGAGCTTTCGATCGAACAACCTCCCGTGACGCCTGGCACGGAACCCACCTGGTACAAAATCACACCTCCGGCGGGCGAGTTTCGCTGGATTCACGAGCAGTATCTGCGACCCGACGCGACCGTCGGCCACGAACGCCGCAGCGAACGCATTCCGTATGATACGTCTTCCCGGGCTGGCGATCGCGTCGCGCTAGTCGGCTACGAGGACGAGTTGGCCGAACCGGAATTACTCGACGAACCACGCGCCACGCGGTTGCCGGCGACGATGAGCGAAGAGCGGCCCGTGTCCGCGACGCTCGACGATTTGGAATTGGCAGTCGCCGCCCTTACAGCCGGCCGGCCGGTCGCCAAGGATGCCGGCGCGCTTGAGGCCGAGGCCCGCGAGGCCTGGCGTCGCGCGCGTACGGCCAGCGATCGCAACCGTGCGGAGATACTTGTCCGCCGCACCAGTCGCCTGGCCGGGCAAGCGAGTGGTGTGACACCGATCCCGGCCGAGATACCGTTAGTAGGAAGCTTTGCCGCCGTAACACAGTATCTGGTGGCACCGGTCAGCAGTCCCTTCCAGAATCCATTTCGGCCGCGCGCGGTGGCCACGTCGCCTGTTTCTTGCGGAACACCGCCGACCGCTCCGATGTACGCCGCTCCACCCGCTATGGTTGGTCCGGCGTATTCGCCTCCGCCCCCCATGTTTCCCTATGCGCCACCAGGGCCGAGACATTACCTCAGCCTCGATGCGTTGGGCTGGTGGGTCCAAGGAGATCACGTTCCGGCGCTGGCTACGACCAGCCCCATTGGCACGCCACAAACGAGTGCTGGCATTTTGGGACTGCCAACAACGAGCGTCTTGTTCGGCAACCAAACGGTCAATACGGGCATCCGGCCCGGCGGGCGCGTGCAAGGAGGGATCTGGGTCGACGACGCCCAGACGTTCGCCTTCGAAGGCCACTATTACGCGCTGGCCACGGCCTCGACGGACTATAACGCGACTTCGACGTTCGGTTCCGGTTCCACGGGCACGATACTGGCGCGACCGTTCTTCAACGACAACCCGGCGGTGAATCATGCCAGTTCGCTGATCGTGGCATTTCCCGGATTCATGCCCGCGCCGCCGGCGACGATCGCCGTTAACGTCAACGGTTCGATCAAAATCAACGAGACCAGCAACATTCAATCGGCCGGCGGCGGCGGCCGACTATCGTTGAGCCAGTACACTTCGCCGGTACGATTCTTTCTTGTAGGCGGCTATCGATTTTTCAACGTGGCCGAATCGTTGTTCGTCGCCAGCACATCGTCCCCTCCGACCGAAACGTTTTTGGCGGGTTCGCGCGTGATGACTTCCGACTACTTTGCCACCAGCAATGTCTTCAACGGTGGCGACATCGGTTTGGGAACGGAGCTGCGCCTGCGCCGCTGGTGGTTCGGCGGCGAGACGCGCGTGGCGATGGGCAATATGCAAGAGACGCTGACCGTCGACGGCGCGACGGCCGCGATTGCTGGCCCGTTCAAGGCGCAATACGTAGGCGGATTGCTGACACAGGCCTCGAACATCGGCACCTTCACGAGCAACCACTTCGCGGTCATTCCGAGCGTCGATCTCAAGCTCGGCTATCAGGTCTTTCCCGCCATGCGGCTGACGGTGGGCTACAACTTCACTTGGGTCTCGCGGGTGATTCGCCCCGGGGCGCAGGTCGATACGACGGTCAACACTTCGCAAGTCGCCGGCGGCACGCTCGTCGGGCCGGCCCATCCTCAGAACACATTCAGCCAGTCGAGCCTTTGGCTGCAGGGAGTGACAGGGGGCCTTGAGTTCACGTTCTGACGCGCTTCTTGCCGGTTTGACGCGTAACCTACCTCCAGGGGGTGCGCCGCTGGAAGCAGCTTCTCTGTACGTTCGGCCGCGCAGTTGGGGTCGCGCGTTAGGAACGGCGAAAAACCCGGCAAATATGCCTGATTCCGCACTCTTTGCACGAGCTAAACCCATTTGGGTGAACTCTTTGAAACCCGGACGCGTCTTAAGGAGTAGCCCCTGGTAGCCGAAAGACCGGCGGCATTTTTCCTACTCTTATGTAATTTTCGATTTTCCCCCTTGTGAAAAGCACCTCGATGACTGCAAACTGCGGACATAAGCGTTCCCCCCGCCGGGCAGCCCCGACACGGCGTGCTCAGCGACCGCGGGACACGGAAGGTACCCCCCGCACCAGGCCGTCTGGCCGGTCGCCGACCGTCGGCACTCGTCAGAAGGCCGCCAAAGCCCCCCGCCAAGAGTCCATGAGCAAGACCGAGTTGACCAAGTCCGAGACCAAGAAGACCCGGCGTCGCCCCTGGCGGCATCCGACCGTTCGCGGCATCAAGGTCCCCTATTCGGCAGCGGCTGCCATCTCGCTAATGGAGATGGGCATCACCGACTACGAACGCATCGCCGCGGCGGTGGGCCTGAACGCAGCGGAAGTCGAACGTATCGACATGGCCGAAGATAAGGCGATCCGCCAGCTTTGCCTGGCCGGTGTGCCCTATGGCCACTACTTCACGCTCGAGAGCCACATCCGTTGCCCCAAATGCAGCGGCATGATTACGCTCGCCCCGTGCGTGGCCTGCGATACGCCTAGTGCCTCGCGTCCGCCGCTGCCGGAAAACGCTCCGCAGAGCGCCTAGGATCGGCCTAGACGTATCGTGGAAAAGTCGCAAGAGCGGCGTTCGCTTAGTACGCGCCACGCGCTTGGCCTTTAATTCCTCTATGAGCGAATGCCCCGCACCGTCTGCGTGTCGGCAGCGCAATGGGACGTAAAGGACGGAATCCAGACGGCTCGTATCCAGAGCCCTCGGCGCTTCGACGGCTTCGGGAAAAAATTTACCGAAGAACGAAGCCTTCATGCCTTTCGCCACGCCTTCGATCGGGAACCGACGTCCGAAGTTGAGCTCGATTTGTTCATCGAGAATCTTACTCTGGAAATGTACAACTCTGGCCTCGAAGACTAGCAAAGCGCCGGGCACATCCTCGTCGCAGCCCGCCACTGGCTGACAGAATTAGCCGGGCGCTGGCTGGTCTGTTATAAGTGAAGCTCGCCGGGGTATCGCGGTCTCACTTTTCTGGATTGGTGCCGCCCGGACGGCCGCGCACGCGTCGCCCACCTGTCGCCCGTAGGGAGGGTTCATCGCCATGTCGCAGATCAAAACGCCCGACACCGGGTCAGAGACATTCGTCGAAACGTCGCTGAAGCTGGGGGGCAAAAGCGCAGAGGAAGCTCGCAAGACCGGTGCCATGGACCGGGCCGACGAGCACCTGGAATCGTTCTTCGAGGCTCGCTACCAGACCACGGCCAGCCCGATTCATCGCGCGGTGTGGGACCACCGGTTTCCGCTGGAGTTGTTCCAGCCTTCGCCGCCGCCCGCGCCAACCCCGGCCTGCGCGAAGTCGATGGAAGAATCGCTGTCGATCGTTCGCCGCCACATCGCGGCCGGCACACTCTTGGACGAGCGCGGCAAGTTGTATCCACACGTCTTTGCCGAGTTAGGTGCTGCCGGCTACTGGGGAATGCTGGTCGATCAGCAATACGGCGGCCACGCTGCGCCGATGTCTGTCTACATGCCGTTTCTGACGCGGATGACGACTGTGTTTCCCACGTTGGCCGGACTGGGAAGCGTACACGGCTGCGTCGGCGCGGTCGATCCGCTGCACGGCATGGGGACGCCCGACCAAAAGGAGCATTTTCTCACCAAGTTGGCCAGCGGCGAACGGATCTCGGGCTTTGCCCTCACCGAGCCAGGTGCCGGCTCCGATCTGACTGCTCTCAAGACGCGGGCGGTGCTCGATGGCGGTGATTATGTGGTCAATGGCGAGAAGCTATTCATCACCAACGCCATTCCTGGTCGCATTGTGGCCCTGGTCTGCATGATCGACGATCGGCCCGAGGTGCTACTGATAGATCTGCTCGAAGAAAGCGAAAGCTTTCAACTGGTGCGTTACGGGCTGTACGCGCTGAAGCACTCTTATAACAACGGACTTTTGTTTAAGAACTTCCGCGTGCCCAAGGAAAACCTGCTTAAGCCCAAATTCGGCAACGGACTGACAGTTGCCTACCATGGCCTGAACCGTGGACGCGTGGCGGTATGCGCCAACGCGGCGGGCGGCTTGCGTGTGATGCTGGCCAGCATTCTGCCTTGGGCTCGCTATCGCCACACCTATGGCGAGGCTATCTTCCGCCGCGAACTGGTGCAAAGGCGCGTGGGGCAATTGGCGGGGCTGATCGTGGCATGCGACGCGCTTGTGGCGTGGTGTTCTTGGCTGTTGGACGCGGGCTACCGCGGCGAAATGGAATGCACGATCGCCAAGATCTTCGGCAGCGAAGCGCAGAAAGACGCGGCGGTCGAATTCCTGATGAAAACGCACGGCGGGCGCTCCTTCTTGCACGGCCATTTGTTCGGCGACAACTGCCACGAGTATTTCGCGCCTTGTATCTACGAAGGCGAAGGCGAGATGCTGGGCATGGCGTTCTTCAAGTCGCTGGTGAAACAGCACGGCAAAACGTTCTTCGAGCCGGTGGGCCGCGTGCTGGCGCAGCTAGGAGTGCGACAGCCGAACATGGCCAATCCGGCACATTTAGCGAAACTCGCCCCAGTGCTGCTGCCCTATGCCAAGTGGCTCCTCGGCGAGCGCTTCGGCAGCCGTCACGTGGGCCCCCTGCCGCAGATGCCGCGGCAACTGACCGAGCATGCGCAGTTCGCCATCAATGGACTGTCGCACATGGCGCGCGAGATCAGCGGCGCGATGCGCACCCATCAACTGCAACTTGCCGATCGACAATGCCGGATGTCAAACCTTTCATTGCGGGTGCAGAACCTGGTGACAATGCTTGTCACTTCGCTTTACGCTGGCCGGCAGGCGGACGAAATGATCCGAGCCGCCGGCGACGTGGCCTGCCAGGACCTGCGGCACAAGCTGACCCACGAACGTCCCAGCGACGCCTATTTTCGTGCGGTCACAAAGCTGGGCGCCCAGATCGCCGAAGGGGGCTTTGAGCCGATCGCCGGTTTGCCGCCGGGCGAGATTCTGATGCCGTATGAGACTGTTACCGACAAGTAACGGATCATTAAGGCTATCGATTCTCCCGGAAATGCCCCTGGACATCCACGTGCCCAACGTTGACGTAGGCCACGTTCCTTCCGAGAATGGAGCGAGTGATCGGCTCCCCGTGGTGTAACGTGGCAAGCCGCAGAGCGCCGCACGGCGAGCGCTGTGGGAGACAATTGATGTCCGTCCGGATTGCAGCTTCGGTTGCGGCACTCTTGCTGTTGGGCGTGGTCGTTGGCCCTGCCGAACGAACTCGCGCGGATGACCAGCCCGCTCCCAAGAAAAGCGTCTCCGCCAAGGTCCCGGAAAAAACCGCGCGCGACGCGGCCAAGGACGCCGACAAGGACGAATTCCGCACGGCCAAGCGTGAGATTCAGGTCAAGCTGCGCAACAAGCAACCTTTCGAACGCGTGGCGGGCTTACGGCAGTTGCATGACTATCCCAACGCCGAGGCGGCCAAGCTGCTCGTGACCGTGGGCCTCAAAGACGACTCCGCCGAAGTGCGCAGCGCCGCCTACGACACGCTACTCGACTTGAAAGACAACGGCGAGATCGCGCGCTATCTTCTCGTCACGGTGAACAAGGATACGCGGCACGGCGCGGTGAATCAGAAGACGTTTCAATTGCTGGCCGTGCTGCTGGCCTCGACCTCGCCCGACATCGAACGCGAGGTGGGCGTCTTGTTGGAAAAACAGGCCGGCACGCATGACGGACTCATTCTGGTCGAGTCGCTGGCCGACGAGTTGGGGGAGCATGGCCAGGCCGAAGACGTCGGCCCTCTGAAGAAGCTCGCCGCGCTAAAGGCATTTCCCGAACAGTTTGGCCTGCGTCGCGCCGTCGCATACGCGCTAATGAAAATCAGCGCGCCCGAGGCGATCGGCCAATTGGTGGCACTGCTTGAAAACATCAAAGGAGAAATTGGCGCCGAGATCGTCAAGCACCTGACCGAGGCAACGGGGCAGGATCTAGGAATGGAGCCCGCGGCTTGGCGCGAATGGTGGAAGGATAACGAAAAGACGTACCAGGCACCGGGCGGCGCCGTCCCTCGCAAGGATCTAAATAATTTCGCGCTCACGGCACCTGCCCGCGGCGGATCGATGTACTACGGCCTGTCGATCTATGCCCAAAAGATGGTGTTCATCATCGACACGTCCGGCAGCATGCTGCGCGGCGGGCGTTTGATGGCAGCCAAGCGCGAGCTGCTGCAAGCGATCGACGGATTGGCTGACGACGCACAATTCAGCGTGATTGCTTTTAACGGCGAAGTTTATATCTGGCAAAAGCAATTAATGCAGGCCAACGCCACGATGAAGCAAGCCGCGTCGCGCTGGGTCGGTATGCTCGAGACGGGCAACACCACGGCCTCTTACGACGCGCTGGAAACCGGCATGCGTTTCGATGCCGAGGCAATTTTCTTCCTCACCGACGGCGCACCACAGGGCGGCTCGATCGATAATCCGGCCGACATCGTGACGTTGATCACGCGCGCCAACTACGCCAAACGCATGTCGATCTACACGATCGGCATCGGTGTGCAAGGTGGCATCTTCGACGAATTCTTGACGTCGTTGGCAAAGCACAACTGGGGCATCTATCGCCGTGTCGACCAGTAAGGGTCGCGTCGTGTTGGCGAAGCGATGATGGCGAAAGGCGGCCGTCAGCAAATTCAGTGCCCGCCAGTATTTCGTCCCTATTTGCGATGTAGCTACTTACCGATCGGTAGTGGTTGCAGTTGCTCTGCCGACAATGACTTAAAGCGGCAGCCATAGCTGGCGCCATGCCATTGGGATTTTCCGGCATGTCGATTGCTGCGCCGGGAGCGCGACCGAACGCCTGTATAATAGGGAGCGTAATCGCTTAAAGCACGCGGCTCTCGGGCCAGGGTGGCAATCTGAAGCATTCACGTCCTGAACCTTGTGATGGGTGCGAACACGCGGTCAGTTGTTCGTCGCTGACCACGCTCATGTCTGTGTCGCACGCTGGGACGTACTTTCTTGCGCAAGCGAACGCTTGGATCACGCGGGCGAATCGCAGCATTTCACGCATCGCCGACGTGGCTCGGGGCAGGACTTGCCGGGGATTCTCGGCGGGGGAGCCGAGTTGGCGACCGCGACCTAAGCTCTTAGTACATAGAACGAATTGACACTGGGGGGCCGATCGGCACGAGATCGTCGGCCCGGGGTTGCTCCGCTGGCGGAGCCGCTCTTAGCAGAATCTCGCAGGAGAGATATCGTGACTTTCTATCGCAACCCTCGCTTTTTGGTCTGGTGCGCGGTCGCACTGGCGTCGGCCTTCGTGCTGCAGCAGGTTTGGCACTGGGAGGTCGAGCGTGTGGATGTGCCGGCCGGCAAATTCCTGGTGCGTATTCACCGTTGGGGAAGGGATCTGCCCGAGAACGACGTCGTGGCTCCTGATGACTCCTACAAGGGCGTCATGTTCGATGTGCTCCCTGAAGGACGGCACTTCCTCAATCCGCTCTTCTGGAGTTACGAGGTCCACGAGATGAAGCAGGTGCCGCCGGGCAAGTGCCTGGTGGTCACGCGGCTGTTTGGCCGCGAGCTTCCCGCAGAGCGCATCGCCCAAGGCAACATCTTGGCGCAGGAGGACAGCAACGATCCCGTGCAGGGGGAGCGCGGCATCCTGGAGCGCGTATTGCTGCCAGGCGCCTATCGCTTGAATCCACATGCCTACCAGGTCGAGGAGGTTGCAGCCGTAGAAGTCCGCGTCGAGCAAGTCGGCGTCCGCACTTTGAAGATCGGCAAAGACCCGCAAGGGCTGTCCCGCGCTGAGCGCGGCGGCGACTACACCGTGCCCGATGGCTATCGGGGTGTTCAGAAAGCGTCGGTGCCACCGGGAACATACTATTTGAACCCTTACGTCGAATCGATTACGCCGGTCGAGGTGCGCAGCCATCGTGTGGAATTCTCTGATATCGAGTTCCCGTCACGCGACGGCTTTATCCTGGCGCCGCACGTGGTCGTCGAGTACGCCGTGATGCCGAATAAGGCGCCCGAGATGCTGGTCCGGCTCACCGATTCCGGCGTCTTGCACCAAGCCGATCGCACGGATGACGAAAAGCTGGAAAACGAAGTTTTGCAGAAGGTCATTCTGCCTCATATCCGCGGCTACGCGCGTATCGAGGGCAGTAACTTCGACGCCCGTGACTTCATTCTCACCGTCGTGGAAAACCCCGCAGCCAAAATGGCCAACGCACGCGAGTCGTTGCAGCAGGCGTTGCTGGCCAAGGTCAAGCCACGCTGTGAGGAATTGGGCGTAGAGCTGCGGGCCGTGGCGCTGGCCGAGTTCCGACCGCCGGCCGAGCTTTCTGAGCAGATCTCGCAACGCGAGTTGGCCCGCGTCGAGCGAGAAAAGAACGTGGTACGCCTAGGCCAATACAAGGCCGAGCAGGACTTGAGATCCAAGGAAGCCCTCAAGCAGCAAGCCAAGGAAAAGGTCGCGGCCGAAACGCGCAAGATCCAGGCTTCGAAAAAGTCCGAGCAGCTGAAAGAGGTTGCCCTCTTGCGCTTGACGCAAGAGCTGGCCAACGCGCAGCTGCAACTCGATGCGGCCCGCAAACTGGCCGAAGCCGCGCTCTCCAAAGGACGCGCCGAGGCGGCGGTGATCATGCTCGAGAACGAGGCGGAAACCTCTGGCCTGGCCAAGGCCGTGCAGGGCTTCGACAACGTGCAGAGCTTTGCCCAATATCAGGTCCTGTCGAAGCTGTCGCCGGCGCTAACCGAGATTTTCGCCTCGGACGATAGCGACTTCGCCCGCATCTTTGCCAACTACATGACGCAGCCGGCGAACACGGCGCCCGTGCTGGTCCCCGCCTCGGCGTCCCAGCCGGCGGAATCGCCACGCTCGGCAGCGGCGGTTCAACCCGCCAGTGCTCTGCCAGTTGATAACTCCACTGCCACCCAGGATGCGCCGCCCGGCAACAATCCAGGTGATGGGAACTAACGCGCGTCAGGCAAAAACACTCGCTTGGGCAGTTCACACCAAGACATAAAAGCTTTCAGCAGCTGTTGCAGGAGAATTAGACCATGACCGAAATACTCGACATGCATAGTTCCGGCTCGTTCAAACTCGATCCTCGCTACATGCGCCGCCAGATCATGTTCTGGTGCGGGGCGGCTCTGGTGCTGCTGGTGGCGGTGATCCTCACCTGGCACGAATTCTTCGTCTATGTGCCACCTGGCAAGCACCTGGTCATCATCTCGAACGGCGGCCAGCCGCTTCCCCCGGGACAGGTTTTGGCCGAGGCGGGCGAAAAGGGAATCCAACGCGAAGTGCTGGGCGAAGGCTGGCACTTTGTCATGCCGATCGTTTATTCGCGCGAAATTGAAAAGAACACCGTCATACCGCCCGGCAAGGTCGGCATCGTCACGGCGCAGGGCGGAAAGCCGCTGCCGGCCGGTCGTTTGTTGGCCGAAGCGGGCGAACAGGGCATCCAGCGCAATATATTGCCGCCGGGCGCCTACCGCATCAATCGTCACGGCTTCCAAGTGGACGAAGTCGACGCCACGAATCTCGAGCCCGGCTATATCGGCGTGCTCCGCCGACTGCTCGGACAGGACGGCAGCGGACGGTTTGCCGACAAGCCGAACGAAAAGGGCATTTTGCGGACAATTCTGCAGCCGGGACTGTATTACCTGAACACCAAGGAATTCGAGGTCGTGCCCAGCGAAGTGGGCATCTTTCAATCGACGTTTTTCTACGACAAGGACCCACGGCAAAGCACTGCCATTACATTTATCTCCAAGGGGGGCTTCGAGATCAGCATGGACTGCACGGTCGAATGGGAGATTCGCCCCGAAGACATGCCGGTGCTAGTGGCCGAATACGGCTCGCGGCATGCCGTTGAACGGAACGTGATCGACGTGCAGGCGCACGCCATCGGACGCGACAAGGGCATCGACTACGGCGTACAAGATTTCCTCGAAGGCGCAAAGCGCGAGGCGTTCCAGACCGACTTCACAAACGAGCTGACGCGCGTGGCCAAGGAAAAGAGCGTCACCGTACATTCGGCGTTCATTCGCAACATCGTCATCCCCGAGGCGTACCTGAAACCGATCCGCGACAAACAGATCGCGGCCGAGACCAAGGTCACCAACCAGGCCAAGGAGGCCACCGCCCAGAGCGTGGCCGACGTCGAGCGCGAACAGCAGATGATCCCGCAGCGCGAAGCCGAAGTCGCGGCCGAGACGCAGCGCCTGGTGGCGGGCATCGATCGCGACGTGGAAAATGTCCAAACGCGCACCGAGAACGAGGTGGAAAAACTCGATGCCGAATACCAGGCTCAGATCGCCGCGCTCGACGCGCAGCGCATCCAGGCCATCGGCGAAGCCGACGCCCAGGTCAGCAAGCTCAAGGAGACCGCCAAGGCCTCGCTGTACCAGATGAAGATGAATGTCTTCCAGAACAATGGCGAGGCGTTTCTCAAGTATTCGATGGCGGATCAGCTGAATCCACAAATGATCGTGCGGCTATTTCACAGCGGGCCAGGCACGTTCTGGACCAACATGGAAGGCAAGGGGCTGAACTTCATGCTGCCCGCCGGCGGGTCGACTCCGACGGCGCAATCGGTCCCAGCCAAGGAAGGGAAATCCGATCCGTCGGCCCGGTAACACCCAGGCGCATGGCGTATTCGGGCGCGGCAGAAACCCTTAATGTGCGCAAGCGCCGCTTGTTCCTGTTGTGTCGCGTCTTCAGGTTCGTGGTCGCGAAATCGGGGCCTGCGGGCGTCGGCCGAGCCTGCAGACCGCCGACGGTCACTTGCCGAACCAGTCCTGTTGCGTAAGCTATTCGTAGCGGGAGGCTGGTAAGCGCTAGGCGGTGCCAGCATCCTTGCATGGCCCGTGGAGGGAGTGACTGGTCGCTCGACGCGCCAGTTACGACGTCCACGAGCGGCATTTCCAGGGTGTCCATGAGCGCGTGCCACAGAGCGGCCCGGGATGTCGACAGAACGGCATTGACGGCCGCCCGGCTGGCTCGGCATCATGGGGCCTTGAGATTGTGAATCGTCTGTTTCGACAACGGGAGAGTTCCACAATGTCTTCGGCAGACGACCGTGCGCCCCTTACGCCCAAGGGTAAGGTGCCGCAAAAGGGCGAACCGTTCGCCAAAGGGCAGATGGACTTCGACATCGCCTTCTTCGACCGAATTTTGCAGCGTCAGCCGGATTATGTTGACGTGTTGCGTTGTCAGGGTGAGTTGCTGTCGCGCAAAGGTTTGCATGATCTGGCACTGGTGATCGATCGGCGGCTGGCCGAGCTCGTCCCCACCGATTACGTCATCCGCTACAACCTGGCCTGCAGCCTGGCGGTGGGAGGATACCGGCGCGAGGCGATCGCGGCCCTGCGGGCGGCCCTGGAGCAAGGCTACGACGATTTCGAATATCTGGAAGGGGATAGCGATCTCGACTCGCTTCGCGACGACCCCGCCTATCGCGCCCTGATGCGCGAGTACGGCATCCTGAACTAGCCGCGCAAGGTGTGCAGCTCGCGGAGCGGTGCCGGATAGGGCAGCACGAACATCCGGGCGGACACTTCATCGCCAGCACACGTAATTCTCATCAGCAAACCGTGCTGGTCTGCTCGCATCAGTCGGCCAATGGGTTGCGGTCCTTACCCGCTACTGGGTAACTTGCTGCATCGGCGGATTGCAACCGCCGTTTATCATCACGTCCTTCCTCGCAAGCCGCCCTTACGATGCTACACCTCGCAGCTCAGATCGCTGAAGCTACCGGCTTTATCCGCACCCAGTGGGACCGCACGGCCCGGGTTGGCATCATATTTGGTACAGGATTGGGCAATGTCGCGCGCGAAATCGAGAACCATATCACGATTCCCTACGAGGCCATCCCGCACTTTCCCGCGTCCACCGCCACCAGCCACGTTGGGCAGCTCGTTTGCGGGACGCTAGCAGGTGTGAGCGTGGTCGCCATGGAAGGACGTTTTCACGCCTACGAGGGGTACAGCTTTCAGCAGCTCACCTTTCCCGTGCGGGTGATGAAGGCGCTGGGGGCCGACACGCTGATCGTCTCGAATGCCTGCGGCGGCATGAACCCCTTCTATCGTCGCGGCGACATCATGGTGATCGACGATCACATCAACCTGCTAGGCGGCAACCCGCTGATCGGCATCAATGACGATAACCTGGGGCCGCGCTTTCCGGACATGTCGTGCCCTTACGATCCGCAGCTGGTCGAATGTGCGATGGAGATCGCCCGGCGCGAGAACTTCGTGGCTCATCGCGGCGTCTATGTCGCGGTGACCGGTCCGAACCTGGAGACGCGGGCCGAGTACCGTTTTCTGCGCACCATCGGGGCCGACGTGGTCGGCATGTCGACCGTGCCCGAGGTGATCGTGGCCGTGCATGCCAGCATGCGCGTGTTGGGCTTGTCGGTGATCACGGACATGTGCTTTCCCGACGCGCTGGAGCCCGCCAACATCGACCTGATTCTATCGGCGGCGGCCGAGAGCGAACCGAAGCTGCGCGCGATCCTGCTGGGCGTGCTGAAGCGGATCGCAGCCGAGCGATAGCCGCCGCGAATGCGGAAATCTATCTCGACGGGCCGGTATCAGTGCCAGGCTACGTGCCATGTCCACGCGCCGCGTGGACATGCAAGTGGAGAAACAGCGAAGACATGCTCACGCCTGTGCGTGAGCATGGCACCCGGCTTTTCACCAGTTTGAGGACGTCTAGCCCCGATTGAAAAACCCCGCCCTCCCTGCTCTAGTGGTCTATTCGCCGCCCCCGGCCGGGGATGGACTGTCTGCCGCCGAGAATTGACCGCTTATGTTTCGCCCTGCACCGAATCCCGATTTTCCCGCACTCGAGTTGAAGATTCTCGACTTTTGGCGAGATCGCGCGATCTATGCCAAATCGCTCAAGCGCCGCGAAGGATCGCCTAAATTCGTCTTCTACGAAGGCCCCCCCACGGCCAATGGCATGCCGCATCCGGGCCACTGCTTGACCCGCTCTATCAAGGATGTCTTTCCGCGCTACCGCACCATGCGCGGTTATTACTGCGAGCGCAAGGCGGGCTGGGATACCCACGGGCTGCCGGTCGAGGTCGAAGTCTGCAAAGAGTTGGGCATCCACGCCAAGGAAGAGATCGAAGCCTACGGCATCGAGCCCTTCATCCACCGCTGCCAGCAGAGCGTGTGGCGTTACATGCAAGAATGGGAGCGGCTGACCGAACGGATCGGCTTCTGGATTCGTCTGGACGAGGCCTACGTCACGTACCACCAGAGCTACGTCGAAAGCGTTTGGTGGTCGCTCTCGGATCTGTTCCGCCGTGGGCTGTTGTACCAGGGACACAAGATCGTTTGGTGGTGGGCCCAAGGGGGGACCGCGCTGAGCGCAGGCGAAGTCGGCCAGGGCTATCGCGAGGTGGCCGATCCCAGCGTGTATGTGCGATTTCCCTTGCTCGATGAAGCAGGCAAGCCAACCGATACCAGCCTGCTCGTGTGGACCACGACCCCCTGGACATTACCGAGCAACCAGTTCGCCGCGGTTCATCCCGAGCTGGAATACTCGGTTGTCGTTGACGAGCACGACGGCAAGACCGAGCGGCTGATCGTTGCCTCGGCGCTCGTCGCCACGCTGGCCGAAAAAGTGAAGCGCGACTTGCACGTGGTCGACAAGTTGCTGGGCGAGAAGCTGATCGGACGACGGTACGTCCCACCGTTTGACTACTACCACGGCCGGCTCGGCGCACAGATCGCTACGCTGGTTGGCGGGGGAATGCAACATCCTGCCTGGCGCGTCGTAGCCGCGGATTTTGTCACCACCGACAGCGGAACCGGCGTCGTGCATCAGGCGCCGGCCTTTGGCGAAGTCGACTTTGAAGTACTTCGCACTGAGCAAGCGCGCTTCAAGCCGGGCGAAGGGCCCGAGTTGATCTGCGCCGTCGCCCCGGACGGCAAGTTCACCGCCGAAGCGCCCGATTACCAGGGGCGCTGGGTCAAGGAGTGCGATCGCGATATTTCTCGCGAGCTGCGGCATCGTGGTCTGCTCTGGCACCAGGAGCAGTATCTGCACGACTATCCCTTTTGCTGGCGGGCCGACGAGGATCCGCTGATTCAGTACCCGCGGCGGAGCTGGTTCATTCGAACTTCGCAGTTCAAAGAACAGATGTTGGCCAACAATGACGGGATCAACTGGCTGCCCGAGCACATCAAGGACGGTCGCTTCGGCAACTTCCTGGCCACGAACGTCGATTGGGCCCTCTCGCGCGAGCGATACTGGGGGACGCCGCTACCGATTTGGGTTTGCGACGCCGAAGGCTGCAACCATTCCGTAGCCATCGAGAATTACACGGCGCTGCTCGCGCGGCGTGGCATCGATGGCACCGAAGTTTGGCTCGAGGCCAAGCGTAAGAATCCCGAGCTGGCAGAAGATCTGAAGATTCACAAGCCGTATATCGACGCCATTACTTTTGATTGCGAGAGCTGCGGAAAAGGTCGAATGCGACGCGTGACCGAAGTGATCGACTGTTGGTACGACTCCGGTGCGATGCCGTTCGCGCAATGGGGGTATCCACAGAAGAATGCGGATCTCTACAACGATAACTTCCCAGCCGACTTCATCAGCGAGGCCATCGACCAAACGCGCGGTTGGTTCTACAGTCAATTGGCGATCAGCACTCTGCTCCGTGGCCCGCGTCCTAAGACAATGCCGGTGGGTGTGGAGCGCGGCGACGCTGGCACGGAAGGTCCGTACGCTGGCCGTGACCCTCGCGCAAGCGAATTTCCATTCCCGCATCCGTTCAAGAACTGCATCGTGCTCGGCCTGATGCTGGGCGAAGACGGGCAGAAGATGTCCAAGAGCAAGCGGAACTACCGCGAGCCGGGCGAGATCTTCGATCGCTACGGTGCCGACGCCCTGCGGTGGTACTTCTTCGCTAACCAGCCCCCTTGGACGTCGATCCGCTACAACGAGCAATCGATCAAGGACAGCATTCCGGAATTTCTGCTGCGGCTGTGGCATGTCTACAGCTTCTTCGTGATCTACGCCAATATCGACACGTTCGATCCGGCCACGGCGCTCGCGGGCGATGTCGGACAGCTCTCGGCCGCGGATCTGGCGACGGCCAAGGGATATCGCCCCGTTTCCGAGCGTAGCGAGCTCGACCGCTGGATCATGAGCGAGCTAGCCCGCACCTCGGCCGCCGTGGTCGAGCGGATGGACGCCTACGACAATTTTAACGCTTGCGCGCGGATCACGGCCTTTGTCGATGCCCTATCGAACTGGTACGTCCGCCGCAGCCGAGCCCGTTTCTGGAGCGGCGAGACCTTGGCCGAGAGTGCCGACAAGCACGACGCTTATTGGACGCTGTACGAATGCCTGCTCACGACCTCGAAGTTGGTAGCGCCCTTCGTGCCGTTTCTCGCCGAGACGCTCTGGCAGGGACTAGTCGCCGAGCCGTTCGGCTCGCGCGCCGCCGAAAGCGTGCATCTGTGCGATTATCCCGAGGGCCTTATCGCAGAGATCGATGAATCGCTTTCATCACGTATGGACCTGGTGCGCGAAATCGTCTCGCTAGGCCGCAGCGCGCGGATGGGGGCCCAGCTGAAGGTGCGGCAGCCCCTCTCGAAGGTCGAAGTGATCCTGGCCGATCAAACGCATCGGGCCTGGCTCAAAGAGCACGACGGCCTGATCAAGGACGAGCTCAACGTCAAAGAGGTCGAGTACACGCAGAAGGCTGATCAGTACATCAGCTACACCGTGCTGCCCGACCTGAAGCGGCTCGGCCCGCGGCTTGGAAAGCAATTGCCGGCCCTGAAGAAGGCACTCGCCGAGGCGGATGCGGCCCAACTGCTGGCTGCGATGGAGCGCGACGGCTCGGTGCAGATTCCACTAGTCGACGGACCGGTGACGCTCGACGCCCAGGACTTGCAAGTCCGTCTGCAGGCTAAGCCCGGCTGGGCCGCCGCGCAAGGTCCCGCGGCCGTGGTCGTACTGTCGACCGAGTTGACCGACGCGCTCGTGGCCGAAGGCTACGTCCGAGACCTGGTACACGCAATTCAGAACCTGCGTCGGGAAAGCGGATGCGAATACACCGACCGTATCGAACTGGGGATCGTCTCCGGTAGCGCCGAATTGCGCCAAGCCATTAATGACTTTGCCGAATACATCAAAACCGAAACATTATGCACGCGATTGCTTGAAACGCCCCTCTCCGGTGTGGAAGCGTTGCAAGTAAAAGTTGCGGGGCACGAGGTTTCGATCTATCTGCGGCGAATCATGTCATGAGCGGCCGCCCACTCAGACTTGCCGTGCTCATCTCGGGCGGAGGAACCACGCTGCGCAACCTGATGGATCGCATCGCAGCCGGCACGCTGCCGGCGCAGATTGCGCTGGTGATTTCGAGCAATCCTGCGGCCGGCGGGCTGCAGTTCGCGGCCGCGGCTGGCATACCGACGCGCGTCTGCGAGCGACGCGCGTTTGCCAGTGACCAAGCGTATGGCGAGGCACTGTTTGCCGCTTGTCGCGAAGTGCAGCCTGAACTGGTCGTCATGGCTGGCTTCTTGAAATTCGTCCCCGTACCCGACGATTTTGCCAATCGCGTGGTGAATATCCATCCGGCTCTGATCCCGGCTTTCTGCGGGCTGGGTTACTACGGGCTGCGCGTGCATCGGGCGGCGCTCGACTACGGCGCCAAGATCTCCGGCTGCACCGTTCATTTCGTGGACAACCAGTACGACCACGGGCCGATCATCTTGCAGCGCGTGGTGCCGGTTGAAGAAGGCGACACGCCCGAGGCGCTCGCCGCACGTGTCTTCGCGGCCGAATGCGAAGCCTTGCCCGAGGCCATCAGCCTGATCGCCGCCGGACAAGTGCTGGTCGAGGGGCGCCGCGTGCGCATACGCTAAGCGCACCGCTGCGGACGAGAAATTTCATTCACAGATTTCGCAGATAAAGCACGGGCGATACCTCGGGCTGCGCACGTGCTGACAGCGACCTCACAATCGGTGCGATTTCGCACGGAGTTCGTCTGCGTCATCTGTGCGGATGATCTTTGACCAAATTCCGCGCAGCAGCGGCTGGTTTCCATTGCAGGCGTGAGGACCAGCGACTGCCGTCAGGGTAGTTGCCGGTAGCCCAGTTCTTCGTACAGCCGCCGTGCGGCCGTCCAGCCTTCGTGCGTTTCTAGAAAGATCTCGCGCATGTCCAATCGCCAGCAGCGCTCTTCCAGGGCGGCGACCAGCATCCTGGCCACCCCCCGGCGGCGCCAGGTCGGGAGGACGGCCAGCCAGTGCACGGCCGGCACTGCGGCGGCTCCGGATCCCCGATCGGCCATTGCTACCGTGCCAACTGCCAGTGGGGCGCCGCTGGCGGCATCGGGGGTGATGGCGAACCAGATGCGTTCCGGCGACCACCACGGCTTCTCCAGGAACTCATTGGCGAAGTCCGACCGGTCCCATTGAAGGATTCCAGGCGTGGCCCGTGCGAAGGCCCGGTGCCGCAGCTCAAGCCAAATGGGGATGTCGCTGGGGCCCTGGTAGCTACGCAAGTCAATATCGGGCACAAAGCCCGGCGTGGGGCGTTCAGAAAGCCGCTTCGAGTAGTGGAGGACAACGGCCATAGATCCACCAGCATTGTCTGCGGCCAAGTGGTCACCAGAAACCCACCATTTCGGGTGGATCACATTGGATGCTAGTATTTGGTGTGTTTTGGTGGTAATGCCCAAAAATGGCAAACAAGTCCGACCATTAGTGGCGTTTAGTGATTGTTATCTATCACAAATGCGCACATAATGAGCGCCAGATTGATTCTTTCTTTCCATCCGCACCCGGATTCTCACCCGTGCTTGCCGAAGAAAGGCGGTCTCGCTTGCTCGAACTTGTGCGGACGCGCGGCTTTGCGGCATTGCCCGACCTGGCCGATGCGCTGGCGGTGTCCGAGTCGACGGTCCGCCGCGATTTGGACTATCTCGAGGAAGCCGGTTCGGCCAAGCGGACCCACGGCGGCGTCTTCTACACAGGCTCTTCGCCGAAGCTACCACACTTTGACGAGCGGCAGCCGGCCCAATGGGACAAGAAGCGGGCGATCGCGGCCAGGGCCGCGCAACTGATTCAAGATGGCGACACGTTGCTGTTGGACGGCGGCACCACGACCTACGAGGTCGCGCGCTTGTTGGCGGGGCGCCATTTGCAGATCGTCACCAATTCGCTGCCGGTCGCAAACCTGTTTGCCTCCAGCTCCAACACCGACCTGGTGTTGGTCGGCGGCTACGTCTATCCGCGTACCGGCGTGTCGCTGGGACCCTATGCGAATCAAATGCTGGCGTCACTGAGCGTGCGGCGGACCGTGCTCAGCGTGGCAGGTATTAACGACCGCGGGTTCTACAACAGCAACCTGCTGCTGGTCGAGACCGAGAGGGCCATGCTCGACGCTTCCGAAGAAGTGATCGTTGTGGCCGACAGCACGAAGTTCGGACATCAGAGCCTGGCCCATCTCTGCCCATTGGAACGAATCGATTATCTGGTCGTCGATCGCGACATCGACGACGCTTGGCGAGACAAAGTAACGGCTGCGGGCGTAAAGCTCGTGGTCGCCGAGCCACTGGACGCACGCCCTGCGACGAAATCATGAGCCTTGCCACGAGTATCGCCCGACCACAGATCGACCGCGCGAGTATCGAGCGCATCGTCCGCGAAATCGTGCTAGCGCAGTCGGCCACGCCGCCACTGGCGTCGGGTACGTCGACTTTGCCGAAGCTGGTTGTCAGCATTTCAGCGCGTCATGTACATCTGACGGACGAGCACGTGGAGATTCTGTTTGGCCCAGGCCGAACGCTGACGCCGCAAAAGCCGCTCTACCAGGATGGGTTTTATGCGGCCGAAGAAACCGTGATGGTTGTCGGCCCGCGACGACGGATGCTCCCCAGCGTGCGCGTGCTTGGGCCGACTCGGCCCGCCAGTCAGGTGGAACTGGCCTTTACCGACGGGATCTCGCTGGGCGTCGACCTGCCGGTCCGCGCCAGCGGCAAGATCGCAGGTACGCCCGGCTGCGTGCTGGTAGGGCCGAACGGCGTGGTGGAACTGAAAGAGGGTGTGATCCGCGCCGAGCGCCACGTCCACATGAACAACGAGCACGCCGCCTTGTACGGCGTGAAGAACGGCGATCGCATGCGGCTGCGCATCGAGTCGACATGCACCACTGTGTTCGAAGACCTGTTAGTGCGTGCCGACGCAACCAGCAAGTTGGAGGTCCATATCGACACCGACGAGGGAAACGCCGTCGATTTGGATCACGCCACGAAAGTGGAGTTATTGAAGTAAATACGAAGAGCGAGACGCCGTACGCGTCCCTGATCGATGACTTGTGTGTTTCTAGTGTGCGACAACTTTGTTTTCTAACTCGTTTCTTGGGAGTACCTGTGACATGGCGAAAGGTATGGAAGCGCTGGGCATGATCGAGACCAAGGGCTTTGTAGCCCTGGTCGAGGCCAGCGACGCAATGATGAAGGCCGCGAACGTCGAGTTCCTCGGCTGGGACAAAGTGGGAAGCGGCCTGGTGACGGCGTTCGTCACAGGCGACGTGGCGGCCGTGAAGGCAGCTACCGATGCAGGTGCCGCAGCGGCCGGCCGGATCGGTGAAGTCGTGAGCGTGCAGGTCATTCCTCGCCCGCACGACGATCTGAAGACCGTTCTACCCGGCGCCGCAGCCTCGGGCGGCGACTGAGCCGACATTGGACAAGATGTTCACCACGGAGACACAGAGGCACTGAGACGCAGGGGGTTACTGAGGCGTAGCGGCACTAAGAATGCCAAGTTGAATGCAAAAGTGTGAATGACGAATGACGGACGAGCCTACTATGTTCGTCAATCACTCATCCTTTCGCATTCCTCGTTTCATGTTGCCTTCTTCCGTGTCTCCGTGCCTCCGTGGTGAAATCGCGACATTTTCTCAAACGAACTATTCCAGAATAAAGGCAACTTAGTTATGCAAGACGCGATTGGATTGTTGGAGACCAAGGGGCTCGTGGCGCTTGTCGAAGCGACCGACGCCATGGCCAAAGCCGCCAACGTGCGGATCATCAAGCGGGTTTCGATCGGCGGCGGCCTGGTCACCGCGGTCGTACAAGGTGATGTTGGCAGCGTGCGTGCCGCCGTCGAAGCCGGCGCCGCGGCAGCCACCAAGGTGGGCGAACTGTCGGCCAGCCACATCATTCCTCGCCCCAGCGAAGGCCTGGTCAAGGCGTACTTGTCGTAAGGGACCCACGACACTTTTGTAAGACGAACGACGGAGCGCTGACCACGATGAAGATCCTGGTGGCCAATTTGGGCTCGACGAGCTTCAAGTACCGGCTGTACGACATGACCGACGAGCGCCAGCTTGCGCGCGGCGGTACCGAGCGCATCGGTTCGGCCGAAAGTCGGTCGTACGTCGACATAGGCGGCACGCGGCGCGAGGTCGTATCGCATGTGCCCGACCATGCCGTGGCCGTGCGCCGCTGCCTCGATCAACTCACCGACAGCGAGTTCGGCTGTCTGGCCGACGCCGCCGAAGTGGCAGCCATCGGTTTCAAGGCCGTACACGGCGGGCGCTTCAGCGGCGTGCAGCGTGTCACCCCCGAGGTGTTGGCGGCCATGGACGAAATGAGCGCCGTCGCGCCGGCGCACAATCCGCCTTATATCGCGGCCATGCGACTGTTGCGGGAAAAGCTGCCAGAGATTCCGCTGGTGGCGGCGTTCGAGACGGGCTTCCACCGAACCATACCTGATCGCCATCGGTACTATGCCCTACCGCGCGAATGGGCCGAGAAGTACCAGGTGCAACGGTGGGGATTTCACGGGGCTAGCCATCGTTACATCGCCGAACGCACCGCGCAGTTATTAGGCCGCAACGACTTGCGGATCATTTCTTGCCACCTGGGGGGATCGAGCTCCTTATGCGCGATCCGTGCGGGGCAGAGCGTGGCCACCAGCATGGGAATGAGTCCGCAAACAGGCATTCCGCAAAACAATCGCGTCGGAGACTTCGATCCGTTCGCGCTGGGATTGCTGGTCGAAAGGTCGGGGCTGCCGTTGGCCGAAGTTCTCGAAACGCTGGCTGCCAAGAGCGGCCTGGCCGGGCTCAGCGATACCAGCGGTGACGTGCGCGACCTCGAAGCGGCGATCGCGGCCGGTAGCGCTCCGGCACAACTGGCATTGGATGTCTACGTCGGCTCGGTGCGGCATTATCTGGGTGCCTACCTCGTCGAGTTGGGGGGCGCGGATGTGATCGTGTTCACCGGTGGCATCGGCGAGAACGGCGCCACCGTGCGAAGCACGGTTTGCCAAGGATTGGCCGAACTCGGCATCGAGTTGGATCCCCAGGCCAACGCCACGGCGCATGGCGAGGCCGCCATTCACGCGACCGCCAGTCGTGTGCAGCTGTGGGTCGTGCCTACGAACGAAGAAATCATCGTCGCCCGCCAAGCGCAAGAACTTCTACAAGGTTGAAACCATGTTCGTCGCCAAAGTCACCGGCAGCGTTGTTGCCACCCAGAAGGTCAGCTCGATGACCGGCCACAAGCTGTTGGTCGTCGAGCCGTATCGCGTCGATCCGGCCGACCGCAGCCGGCTGGTTTCGACCGGCCGGACATTTATCTCGGTCGATACCGTCGGGGCAGGCGAAGGAGAATTCGTGCTGATCGTGCAGGGCTCGAGCGCCCGGCTGACGCCCGAGACCAAGAACTTGCCAGTCGATGCCGTGATCATTGGCATCGTCGACAACGTGCGCGTCGATAACGCGAACGTTTATGACCGCGAGAGTCAGCATAGTTAAACCGCCGGATTACCGAATCATCGCGTCGATCTACATCCCACAACGACAAACTCCAGTTGAAATTTCATCATGCAAGCCACTGAAGCTGTCATACGCAGCGTCGTCCAAGAAGTGTTGGCCCGTATCGGCACCGTGCCGCCCGCCGCGTCTGGGCGTGGATTCACTGGTCGCCACGGCGTGTTCACTTCCGTCGACGAGGCGGTAGCGGCCGCGACCGAAGCATTCGAGCAGCTGTCCGAGCGCACGATCGAAGATCGCAAGCGGATCATCGACCACATCCGCCGGATTTCGATCGCACAATCGGTCGAGCTCGGCACGATGGAGATGGAGGAAACCCGCATCGGGCGATTGGTCCACAAAGTCGAGAAGCTGAAGACCCTCGGCGAGCGGACGCCGGGCGTCGAGTTCATGCGCAGCGAAGTTTTCAGCGGCGACCACGGTCTGGCCGTGATCGAGCACGCGCCGTTCGGCGTCATTGGCGCCATCACGCCGGTCACGCATTCGCTCCCCACGATCACGGGCAATGCGGTCAGCATGATTGCCGGCGGCAACACGTTGGTCGTTAATCCCCATCCCAGCGGCAAGCGCGTGGCGGCCGAAGGTGTGCGCCGCTTCAACGAAGCAATCCTGCGCGATATCGGCATCGACAACTTGATCTGCGTATTGGCCGAGCCGACGTTGGAAACCGCCGACCAAATCTTCCGCCATCGTGGCATCAAGCTGATCTGTGTCACGGGCGGGCCGGCCGTGGCTCGCGCCGCCATGAACAGCGGCAAGCGTGCCATCGTGGCAGGACCTGGCAATCCGCCGGTCGTAGTCGACGAGACGGCCGATTTGGATCGCGCCGCACGGGCCATCATTCAAGGTGGTTCCTACGACAACAACCTACTGTGCATCGCTGAGAAAGAAGTGTTCGTCGTGGCCAAGGTCTTCGATCAAATGCTGGCGGCGATGGATCGGGCCGGCGCCGCAAGGCTTTCGGCCCGCGAAGTAGACTCCCTGACCCGCGTGGCGATCACTACCGTCGGCGAAGGGGAACACAAGCACGACGTGCCGAGCAAAGATTTTCTTGGTCAGGACGCGGCCGTGCTGGCTCGCGGTATTGGCAAGCAGGTTCCGCAGAGTGTCGAGCTACTCTTCGGCGAGACGGACGAGAGCAACCCCTTTGTCCCCGTCGAACAGATGATGCCGTTCGTCCCCTTCGTGCGTGTGCGCGATTTCGAAGAGGCAGTGGCCAAGGCCAAGCACTTCGAACATGGCTTCCGGCACACCAGCATCATTCACTCACACAACGTGCGCCACATGACGCAGATGGGCCGAGCGATGGATACCACGCTGTTCGTGAAGAACGGCCCTTGCATGGCGGCATTGGGACTCGGCGGCGAAGGATACCTGTCGTTCTCGATCGCTACGCCAACGGGCGAAGGCGTGACAACGCCGCTGACCTTCACCCGCGAGCGCCGCTGCTCGATGATCGACGACCTGAGAATCCTTGGGAAGTAAATTGCTGGACTGAATAAAGCGTTGGGACATTACTGAAACGGCAGAACACACTCGAAAGCTAGCCACAGAGCTCACCGAGGCGAGTTGCGAACATGAAGATTTATTTCGGAAAGATTTTGTCTCTGTGATCTAGGGGTGCTCGGTGGCAAATATTTTGAAAAAGTCTGTTTGAGGAAGAATCGTGCAACTGGGACTCGTAGTTGGCAATGCGACCGCCACGCGTAAGCACGCCTCGATGGTGGGTGTGAAGCTGTTGGTGGTGCAGGCCCTGTTGGCCGACGGCCGCTCGCCCGATGGCGAACCGGTGTTGGTGGCCGACAAGCTGGGAGCCGGCCGCGGCGAGACCGTGATCATGTCGAGCGACGGAAAGTTTACGCGCGAAATGCTGGGGAGCGATACGACGCCGGTCCGCTGGTGCGTGATCGGAATTCAGAACTGATGGTCCACGAAGTTGACATCGAGCAAATCGTTCGCGAAGTGCTGGCCGCCTTGCACGGCCGCCTCGCGAACGGGCAAATGCCGCCAACATCGAACGTAACTTTCAACGGCAATAGCGCAAGCAAACCACAACCCACGGACCTACTGGAACTAACGGATCGACTCGTGACACTGGCCACCTTGGACAATCGTTTGAGCGGCATTCGCAGCCTGGTGCTGCGGCGCGGCGCGGTGGTGACGCCATCGGCGCGAGATCTGTTGCGCGCGAAAGAAGTCCAAGTTTCATTTGCGGCAATTGCGCCCCGCGCGTCAGTCGCGCTGGTGGTGGGAATCGCCGAGGCGAGTGGTGCGAAAATGTTCGACAGCGCCGCATTTGTCGAGGCCCTGTTACGAGACGGCCTGCCGATCGAACGGCTGGCAAAAACCGGCTTGACGAGCGTAGTCGAAGAGTTGGCGGATCATGCGGCACGCGGAGGTCGGCCGACGGTAATGCTGACGGCCAGGCCCGAGGCGGCCGCCTGCCTGGCCAACCGCTGGTCCGGCGTGCGTGCCGTGGCCGGCCGCGACGTGGCTTCCATACGCCGCGCCATTGCGGATGTGGCCGCCAATCTGGTGGCAGTCGATCCGGCGGGGGATCCGGGAGGGTTTCGCCGCGTTTTGCAGGATTATTGTGCCGGCTGGCCGCGCCCAGTCCCCGCACTGTTTGACGTACATTTGCCAAAGAACTAACAGGCGACACTGACTATGCGAATGGGCGAGGTGATTGGCACCGTGACGCTCTGCCGGTCGCACCCGAGTCTCTCGGGCGCGTCATTTCGGCTGGCGATCCCACTGACGCTGGCGGAGCTCGAGCGTGGCGAACACGCTGCCGGCGAACCGATCGTCGTCTACGACGAACTAGGCGCCGGCAACGGCAGCCACATCGCCATCAGCGAAGGGGGCGAAGCCGCACAACCGTTTCGGCCCAACGACAAACCGGTAGACGCCTACAACGCCGCCATCTTGGATTCGATTGATGTTGGAAGGAAATAGTTTGCGTTGAAGGCGTCGATCCGCTGAGCGCCTTAGGCACGAAGAACAAGAATCACCGACAACCCCTGGCAAATAACACTGCGGTGCTCACCGAGCACCTACAAGGAAAGTGGTGCCAACAGAGCACCGCAAAGAAAAAAGGTCGAGGAACCATGAACGTTCACAAGCTCAAGCAAGAGATGTGCGAGATCGGTCAGCGGATCTACAACCGTGGGTTTGCCGCTGCCAACGACGGCAATATCACGTATCGAATTAGCGAAAACGAGGTCCTCTGCACGCCGACGATGATCTGCAAGGGCTTTATGAAGCCCGACGATATCTGCAGTGTCGACATGCAGGGCAATCAGCTTTCGGGTCGTCGCAAGCGCACCAGCGAAGTGTTGCTGCACCTGGCGATCATGAAAGAGCGGCCCGACGTGAAAAGCTGTGTCCACTGCCATCCGCCACACGCCACGGCCTTTGCCGTAGCGCGCGAGCCGATTCCGCAATGCATCCTGCCCGAGGTCGAAGTGTTTCTTGGCGACGTTCCCATCACGGCCTACGAAACGCCGGGTGGTCAGAAGTTCGCGGACACGGTGCTCCCATTCGTCAAGCGATCGAACGTGATCATCTTGGCAAATCATGGCACGGTCAGCTTCGGCGAATCGCTAGAGCGTGCCTACTGGTGGACCGAAATCCTCGATGCCTATTGCCGCATACTGCTGCTGTCAAAACAACTGGGACGCGTCACGTATTTTACCGAGGGACAGACGCGCGAACTGTTGGACCTGAAGAAAAAATGGGGCTTCGGCGATGCCCGGTTCGACAAAGACATGGAGAACTGCGACATCTGCGCCAACGACGTCTTCCGCGCCAGCTGGCAGTCCAGCGGCGTCGAGCGTCGGGCGTTTGACGCCCCGCCGGCGGCCAAAAACGGCACGGCCGCCAAGACCCCGGCCGCGGCACCGGCACCCACCGGCGCCGTCGATCAGGACGCCTTGGTGCAAGCCATTACCGACCGCGTTTTGGCGGCACTTGCGAAATAGCAGCAGGCGCATCCTGGCCAATGACTCTGACGCAGCGCGGATGAGCGAGTTATCCGCCGTCCGCCCGAGAAGCTTCGCCCAACAGGAACTGGATAGATATGAAAGTCACTATCATCGGTGGTGCCGGACTCGTGGGTTCGTGTACTGCATTCGCCTTGCAAACCGGACGTATCGTGCGCGAGATTGCCCTGGTGGACGCCAACGCCGAAGGAGCGGCCGGGCAGGCGCTCGACTTGGCGCACGGCAGCCCGTTGGTAGCCGATCAGCTGATTCACGCCGGCGGCTATGAGCAGATTCCCGACAGCGACCTGATTTGCATTACGGCCGGTCTGCGCCGCAAGCCCGACGAAAGCCGGCTCGACTTGATCAATCGCAACGTCGATTTGTTCTTGGGTATCCTCGACGAGATTCGCCGAGTCGGCTACAAGCGCGAGGCGATCGTGTTGGTGGTCTCGAACCCGGTCGACGTGCTGACGTATTTGGCCGCCGACCGATTGGAATTGCCGCTCAGCCAGGTCATTGGCCTGGGAACCCAGCTAGATACCATTCGCTTCCGCACGCTGATCGCCGGCGCGCTGCACGCGGCGCCGACGCAAGTCGCGGCTGTGATTCTGGGCGAGCATGGCGACAGCATGGTGCCGATCTGGTCGAGCGCCACCGCGGCCGGCATGCCTTTGGACAAGCACCCGGGTTGGACGCCCCACCTAGCCAACGAGTTGTTCACGCGCACCCGTGGCTCGGGCGCCGAAGTGATCAAGCGTAAAGGAGGTGCCGGGTTCGCCGTTGGCATCGCCATTCAGGAAGTTATCGAATCGATCGCCTTGGATCGACGCCGCATGCTCCCGGTGTCGAGCGTGCAGCAGGGATGCTACGGCATTCGCGACGTGGCTTTGTCGGTGCCCACGATCGTGGGGCGGGCGGGGGTTGTCGATCGCGTGGAAATCGAACTTTGGCCCAAGGAAATCCAGGGGCTACGCAAAAGCGGACAAGTGCTTCGCGAGACTGTCGACGCGGTGCTGAGCCGGGTCGGAGCTGCTCGTTGAACCGATGTGTTCGTGGACGGAAACCAATGCAAAAATCGCTCGATCAAAAGCTGGCCGCCATTCACGCCGACCCATCGGGCGCGCGTGACTTCATCATTGCCGATGCCAAGGACGCTGACATGGCCTTCGGCATCGGCGCGCCGGGCCGCTCGCCCGAGATGCATGCCGGCGAGGTGCGTTTTCGCACGTTAGCCGAATATCGCGATCAGATTCGACAGATCGTTCATCAGGGACACGTCGACATCATGTTGATGTCGGCCAGCACCAACGATTTGCTCACGATTCAGGAAGGTTTGTTCGTAAACAGCCACGTTACGCCGGCGGCGCGGGCCAACGACACGACCGACATCTTCGTCGTCCGCGGCGGACGTTATATCCAGGAGCCGTCACGACCGTTTCGCACGGCGGCGATCGATCACATTCAGTGCGGGCACGTCGAGTGCGAACCGCAGGAGCGCGTCCTCGGCGCCAACCTGGGACTATACAGCATCACGTTCAACAACCGCCTGGACGAAGACCTGGCTGCGCTCGAAGAATACCGCCGCTTCCGGCTGGAAGCCGAGAGCAAAGGTTTTCATCATTTTCTGGAAGTCTTCGACCCGAACGCGCCGGTCGGGCTCGATGGGGCCGACCTGCCGCACTTTATCAATGACGCGATTGCTCGCACGCTGGCCGGAGTGGCTCAGGCCGGGCGGCCGTCATTCTTGAAGGTCGTCTATCACGGCCCCAAGGCGATGGAAGAATTGGTCGCGTACGATCCGCACCTGGTGGTGGGCATTCTTGGCGGAGGCGCGGGAACGACCTACGATGCCTTCAAGTTGATTGCCGAGGCGCAGAAATACGGCGCGCGGGTGGCATTGTTCGGTCGCAAAATCAACCAGGCAGAGAACCAGTTGGCCTTCGTCGAGTTCTTGCGGCTCATCGTCGAGCGTGTGATAAGTCCCGAGGAAGCCGTACGAGCCTATCACGCCGTGCTGGCGAAACTGGCGATTAAACCTCAGCGAACGCTCGACGACGACCTCGTCCTGCAAACGGCCGTGATGAGTTACGGCGGGGGTTCCACTGTTGCTGTGCCGGCTAACGTTCCGAAGTCGGCGAAAAGCTCGAGCAACGGCGTTGCGAATGCCGCTCCCGCCAAGACGAAGGCCGGCGATTGTGGCTGCGGCTGCGGAGGGCACAAGAGCCCGGAGTTGAAGCCGGCCCCGTGCGGTTGCTCGCACAAATCGGTGGCGGCATCGGCCGCTGCGGGTCAAGTCACGCCTGTCGAGGCGCCGCAATCCCTCGGCGGCACGCCCGACTTTGCCCACATGACGCAAGCCGAAAAGCTGGCTTACAATCAGCGCGAGCGCAACCGGGTCTTCGGATAGAGAGGAGGGCTTCGCATCCTGGTTGCGATCCAATCTGCGCGCAAGCGGCCATGCTTACGGCACGAAGCGCCCGCTCATCGACACACCCACTAATACCCCACGCTGCGTTCGATATCTTGCGCCATTGAGCTCGTGCCGGACCGCATTCCCGGCTTGAGCCGTAAACGGGCGGATGCGGCACTCGAATCTTGGGGCATTTCATCGCGCAAAGTGGGCTGCGTGCTGGTGGCGTACTGCCGGCATCCGGTCGAGGCACATACAAAGGCACCAACGATCGTGGTGCCGATCAGGCACCACGCGGCGGCAAATCGCGGGAATGCATTCATGGCTGAACTGCGTACCATGGCAGTGAAGAGTGGAAGGGGCCGAAGTCTGTCAGAATCGTGCAGTGACGTCCAGGTCAACCTGCTATCAGCGCGGAATGCCAGCGGCCGGCCTAGAGTGCTGCCACGGCCGCGACGCACGCGGCCGGGAAAATTGGTAAAAATACGAGAGGACACCGTGCCTGGAGTGGATAACCGCTAGAGCGCCGTGCATCGGCCGATCGGAGTGTGACTCTTGCTAGACTTTTTGGTCGTCGCGCCGCATCCCGATGACGCCGAACTGGGCATGGCTGGCGCGATCATACGGGCCAAGGCCGAGGGAATGCGGGTCGGCATTCTCGATCTCACCAGCGGAGAGCCGACGCCGCACGGCACCCCTGAAATTCGCGCCCGCGAGACGGCCGCTGCCACCGAGATACTGGGTGTCGACTGGCGCGAGAATCTCGGCCTGCCCAACCGCAAGCTGGAACACACGCTCGAGGCGCGGGCCCTGCTGGCCGGCGTGTTTCGTCGTGTGCGGCCGCGGTTGATCTTTGCCCCGTATTGGGTCGACTCGCATCCGGATCATGTCGCGGCGACCGAGATGATCGAGGCGGCACGCTTCTGGTCGAAGCTCACCAAGTCGGACCTGCCGGGCGAGCCATTCTTTCCATCGCGCATTTTGTACTACTTTTGCGTCCATCTGCGACTGGTCACACCGCCGGCGTTCGTGCTTGACATCAGTGCTCAGTGGCAGCGAAAGCGGGCTTCGATCGAGTGCTATCACAGCCAGTTCATTGCCGGGCGCGAAAACCAGTCGCCGTCGTTCGTAGACCGCTTGCGCGATCAGGCCGCCTTTTGGGGCTGGTCGATCGGCGTGGACTACGCCGAGCCCTTTGCCAGTCGCGAGCCGGTCGGCATCACGAGCCTGCGCGATCTGGTGTAACAACGGTTCCATCTGATAACCGCCTTTACCGCCCGAACAGGCACCCCTTTTCGGCACCGTTCCTCGGCACCGCTGTGGGCGGAAATCCGCGGCCTTCGCAACTTGCGCAGATTGTGGTTCCCCCACACTGCGGGTTGGACGGCCACTTCACATCTTCTATTTCGCATTTCACATTCGTTGCGTCATCTGTGGACCTACGTAGTGTCTGCCCGCCACATATCGGGCTATCGACGGCGCGTGCTTGCTGGGGTGCACGGCGCTAGCGGCAGGTGCTGGCGTGACTGTATGCCGGATAAGTAAGAAGCGACGGGTTTACGGCTGAAGAACACGTAACGATTGTGCCGATATCGTGAGCCGTGCCATCGAGAGACCGCCGTATTGGGGTGCAGGGCACGGCTACCGATATACCCCCATAGAGATAGCGCGTCCGTCGCGCGGCCCCTCGACTGTGGTCTTGGGTTAGCTTGGTTCGACCGGTGCCGAAGGAGGAGGTTCGACGTGGCCCAGGACATCAACGTTCTTGCCCTCGTTAAGGGGGAAGAGCGATACGTATTCTTGTACAACGACTCCAGCCGGGCTGCCACGTTGCGCGTATTGGGCCGCTTCGCCTCGAATCCTGAGCTGAGCTTTTCGTGGTATGATGCCGCGGTGTTGAGCCAGCGGATTCGCCAGGAAAGCCAGCCGGCACCCAGCACGCGGCCCCGTTTCTCGATGCCGCTGCGGACCGATAGCGAAGAGCAGGCATAGCGCGCCGGGTTTTCTCTCGCATTTGCCGGTCTGCTCGCCGCGGAGCAGCCTTTGTTTCGTGCCGCCTCGCGGCCGGGTGTCATGCTCGCCTGGCGAGTCTTTGTGTGGCAACCGTATCCGAAAATACGCTTTCGGCTGCTGCCGAACGTTTTTTGCAGTATTTGCGCGTCGAGCGCAATTCCTCGCCGCTGACGATCAAGAGCTATCGTGAGGATCTCGAGGCACTGAGCGAGTTCCTAGCCGAGCGCCATCGTGGTCGCTGCCCGGCGCCAGGGGACCTGACAACGCTCGACCTGCGCGGTTACGCCTCGGCGATGCACGCGGCCGACTACGCCAAGACGACCATTGCCCGACGGCTGGCGTCGCTGCGTAGTTTTTTTCGTTTTGGCCAGCGCGAGGGCTGGACCAAGACCAATCCGGCCAAGCCGCTGCGTAATCCCCGCCGCGGGAGGTCGCTGCCACACTTTTTGTCGACCGGAGAGCTCGATCGGTTGCTCGTGGCTCCGCCCACGGGCGATCCTCTGGGTCTGCGCGATCGCGCCATTCTCGAGACGCTCTACTCGGCCGGCTTGCGCGTCAGTGAATTAGTCGGGTTGAATGACGCCGACGTTGATCTGGCCGAGGGCGTATTGCGGGTGCGCGGCAAGGGGCGCAAGGAGCGGCTCGCTCCGCTGGGCTCCTTCGCCCAAGACGCGCTTCGCAAATGGCTGAAGGTCCGCCGCGTGGCAGGTCGCGTGGCCGAGACAAGCCTGGCCCCCATTTTCGTCAATCGCTTCGGCCGCCGACTCACCACGCGCAGCGTGGGCCGCCTGCTCGAAAAGTATTTGAAAGTGACCGGATTAGACGGTCGCACGACGCCCCATACACTGCGCCACAGTTTCGCCACGCACCTAGTCGATCGGGGCGCCGACATTCGCAGCGTGCAGGAACTGTTAGGGCACAAGAGCCTGGTGACGACGCAGATCTACACGCATGTCAGCACTGCCGCCCTGAGAGCCGCTTACGAAAAGGCCCATCCCCGGGCTAAGTGATCCACAGCCCCGTTACCGACCGCGCGGTGGTACACGCTAACGACGGTCCGAAGAGTCATGGGCACGGCATTCCAGCTGCTTGCGCATCGCAGGCGCCATTTCGGTCACACGATGCCTTTTCGCACCGCGTAGACGGCCGCTTGCGTGCGATCATTGACGCCGATCTTGCGCAGCACGTGTTGGACGTGCTCCTTTACAGTCTCCACGCTGATCGCGAGAGATTTCGCGATCTCCTTGTTTGATAGTCCTAACGCCAGATGCCGTAGGACCTGCGTCTCGCGCTGGGTCAACGAGGCCTCGTCGTCTTCGGTCTTTTGCCGGGTGGCCATCGTATCGGCGACCTTGCTGAGCTCGCCATGAGATGGCCCTCCGTCCTGCGCTGTAACCGCATGAATCGTTTCCAGCAGCTGCTCGCGCGTGCATCCCTTCAAGAGGTAGTCGCTCGCGCCCAGGGCGTGCGCCCGCGCGATGTAGGTCGGGTTGTCGAACGCCGAGAGCATGACAACGCGGGTCTCTGGCTGGTCCTTATGGATCTTTTCCAGGGCTGTCAGGCCGTCGTCACCGCCGTCCATCATGCGGATATCCAACAGCGCCACGTCGGGCTTGTGCCGAAGGGCCTGCGCTACGGCGTCGGCCGGACTGCTGGCCTCGGCCACGATTTCCACATCCGTACCGGCCAACAGGCTGGCGAGTCCCTGGCGGACTACTTCGTGGTCGTCTGCGATCAGCAGGCGTACGGTCATCAGAACCCTCCTCCTCGACTTAGCGTAGAGAGGACATGGGCAGAGTGCCCACCCAAACATATAAGCGTAGCTCGCCCGTGAGATCCGAACAACCGGCACGGCCGCCATCAATGACCGTGGTTATTCCACGAGCTGTGTGACAAAAGACCTGCCGCGTTGACCCTGCGCAGCGCGTGACGTAGATATTTAGCGACAGTCGCGGCCTCTTCTCCCCGCGAATTCCCCAACTGCGACTGTTTCTCCCAACGGCCCTGCCGACGGGGGGCTAGCGTGCGGAATTGAACGATTTTATGGCGTAGGTGGCACTCCTCGATGAGGATGCCGACCGCGCTCGGCTGTTGGCTGGCGACCGGAACCCAGCCGCAACTGTACACACGCGCGATTGATTGCACTGCCGCAACGCGAGGGACCCCGCGCTTACTGTCGGCAGTCACGGTTCGCGCCAGGTCGAGGCATTTCCAATGAAGCGTGGGTCTTTGTTACTCGTGGACGATGACCGTCCACTCTTACAGTCCATGGCAGCCTGGCTGCGCGAGCTGGGCTTTATCATCGACGCCGTCACCGGCTGCGGCGACGCGATCGCGGCACTGGGGAAAAAGAATTACGACCTGGCCCTGGTCGACCTACGGCTGGGCGACGGCGACGGCTTCGACGTGTTGGCCTGGTGTCGCGAGAATCGGCCTGGCACGGCCGTGATCCTCATGACCGGCTATGGCACGGTGGAAACCGCCATCGAAGCGATCCGGGCGGGTGCCTTTGACCTGGTCACCAAACCCTTGGTCGACGACGAACTAGAAATGTCGATCGATCGGGCACTCAATCACCGCCGCGTGGTCGAAGAGAACAAGAACCTCAAAACCCAGCTCGATATCCGCTTTGGTCTAGAGAGCATCGTCGGCCAGGACTATCGCATGCGGCGCGTGTTCGAGATGGTTGGCAGCGTGGCCGAAACTCGCGCCAGCGTGCTGATCACTGGCGAAAGCGGCACCGGTAAATCGATGATTGCCCGCGCCATGCACAGGCGCAGTGGCCGTCGTGACAAGCCCTTCGTCGAAGTGGCTTGCGGAGCCTTGCCCGAGAATCTGCTGGAGAGCGAACTGTTCGGTCACGTGGCCGGCGCGTTCACCGGCGCGATGGGGGACAAGACCGGCAAGTTCATGCTGGCCGACGGTGGCACGATCTTTCTCGACGAGATCGGCACCGCCAGTCCCGCCATGCAGGTCAAGCTGCTGCGCGTGCTGCAGGACTTCGAGTTCGAGCCGGTCGGAGGCACCAAGACCTTTAAGGTTGACGCCCGCGTCATCCTGGCCACGAACGAGAACCTGGAAGACATGGTCCGTGCGGGGCGTTTCCGCCAGGACCTGTACTATCGCGTCAACGTGATCAATATCGAGCTGCCGCCGCTGCGCGATCGCGTGGCCGACATCCCGCTTTTGGCGTCTCACTTCCTCAAGGACACGTGCGAGGAATGCGGCAAGCAGGTTCAGGGCTTTAGCGACGAAGCGATGATGGCGATGGAGCGATACCGCTGGCCCGGCAACGTCCGCGAGTTGGCCAACGTCATCGAGCGAGCCGTACTGCTTGGTAAGGGGGGTCCTATCGACGTCGCTGATCTGCCTGCGACGATGACCGCAGGTGGTCAACGCATCCTCGAACCGGTGACCGGACGCACGCTGAAGCAGGCGCTCGAAGAGCCGGAGCGCCGTATTATTCTGGAAGTGCTGGAGAGCAACCAATGGAATCGGCACCTCACAGCCGATGCCCTGGGCATCAACCGCACGACGCTGTACAAGAAAATGAAGCGTCTGGGGCTGGAAGATCGGCCCTTTGCGTCGTTGTAAAACGGCGCGAAGCGCGCGAGGAAGAGAAGAAGTTGGGCGTGTTATGCCAACTCTAGGATGCGCCGGTTGTGCGACAACATCTTCCGTAGCGACTGCGCCTCGCTGCTTTATTTAAGCAACAGCGACGCGCCGAATTTCTTGCCGTCGCGTCGCGCGATGACGTCGATCGTCGTAGCTTCTTGCGAAAGTAGCGAGTAAAGCCGGTACAGCCGCGCCTGTAACGCGTCGTATTCGCCCAGCTTGAGAATCTCGTCCCCGGCCCGCAAGCCTGCGGATTCCGCCGCGCTTCCGCCTCGGACCGAGTCGACAACGGTTTTGCCCTCGCGGCGGACGATCCATAACCCACTGCTATTGAATTTCCCCAACGGCCGGAACGATTTCCGGCCCTGCAAGTACATGTGGCCCTGGGGAAAATCGAAGGTCACCACAAAACGGGCCAGAAAGGGCATGCCCAAACGGTTGGCGCGATCGCCAGTGGCGAAGATGGGATTAGCTACTGTGATGCCGCCGATCTCGATTGTCTCGCATTGCAAACGCCGCAGCGTCGAGGCGCCAGATAGATCGTGCAACGTAATCCGCCCGATGTCGCGGGCCTTGCCGGCGTCGAGCAGGTCTTTCGCGACAAGCTTTGTCAGGTCGCCATCGTCGGTCCAGGCGGATGCACCTGTATCGATGAAAAAATGTTCGGGCGAGGCCTCGGCCAGATTGGCCACAATGTAAGGGATCTTGGAGCGTGCGAATCGGAGGGCGATCTTTTCCCCAGCCCCCGTTGGCGACCGTTTGAGGAATACGCATTCTCCCTGGTCAAAGTCGAACCGCACGACATGATTGGCGAGAAAGTCCATGCCGAGGATGCCGTAAACTTCGTCACCGCATTGTTCGCGAATCGGCGCTAGATCAACCCCGGCGACAAACGGCACCGAGTCTGGCAGGTTGAAGCTGCCGAGCGTCGCGGTTGGAGTATCGAACCGCGGAGTGGAAAACTGCCCGGTGGGCGCCCGCTCTCGTAAGCTTCCGGTCGGCGCTGTCGATAAGAGCGACAAATCGAATATCGTGTACGACGCGCCGGTATCGAGCAAAAAGAGACACGTTTTATCGCCGACGTTGACCGGCAAATAGACGGCATCGCCGTCGGTGCCGATTTCAAAGCGCGCGGCGACCTCATCGGCGGGCACTGGCACCGTCTGCGCCCCTGCCGTCGCTGCCAGCAATACCGCAGGCAGAAAGAAAAGCAGCGACAAAAAAGCCAATCCTTGGCGGCTCATCGGAAACTCCGTTACCGATTTAATTCTGCACGACGCGAATCTTTGCAGGTCCGGGGCGCACGTCCCATTTGCAGCGTGGGCGATACCCACCCTAGGGAACGCTTTGCTCCGACGCACCTGCAGCCGACCCGTGCTCGGCCGCATTTCTACCCATCCAGCGGTTCGCTGCCCAGAGCACCATCAGCAACGCGGCCCACTGTGCTAGCACCGTGCCCACGTTTTCGACAGCGTCGGGCCTAAGCCACTCGACCAGGCGCGTGCTCATGGTCACGCTTTCTCCCGTCTCGGTCACGGCGGCAGGAAACTTCTGCCAGGAGAACCACACGAGCAGCACGACGCCCTGCACAGGGACGAGCACGCCGAGCACGAAGTTCCACCATCGGCCGATCGTCATTTGGTTGCAGGCCAGATTGATATATCGACCGCGGAACTCGTCGATGCCGTATTTGATCGCCACATAGGCAAACATCAGGCCGCTGGGAATCAAGGCATTGGCCCAGACCCAATCCTGGTTGGCGAGAAAGTCGAGACTCAATGCAGACGGCACACCCCCCACTAGCCCAATGCCTCCTGCGATGAGCAGAGAGCGCTCGCGCGTCATGCCCAGGTCCTGCAAGCCGCGTACCGCCAGTTCGACCATCGAAATCAGGGACATGAAGGCGGCCATGAAGAGCGCCGCGAAAAAAACGATCATGAACAGCCCGCCAGCCGGCATCCGGGCAAATAGCTGCGGAAACCACACGAATGTCAACCCGTAGTTTCCGGCACCGACGATTTCTTTTTCAGCCTCGGGCATGATGGAAAAAATCGTGCATAGCACAGCCACACCCGACAGCAAGGAAGCCACGTTGTTGCCGATCCCCAACAGGAAGCAATTCACACTGCTGTCATCTTTCTGGCGCACATAGATGGCATAAACCGTGATCAGCCCCCAGCCGGACCCGGTGTCCCAGGCATTTTGCGTTAGCGCCTCCAGCCAGATGCTGTAGTTGCCCAACTGCTGCCAATCCACCTTGAAGATAAAGGCCAGCCCACGCTCGGCCCCGGGCAACAGACAAGCGCGCACGGCCAATGCCACGACCAGAAAGAACAAGCTCGGCAGAAGCAGCGTTGTCACGCGCTCGATCGCACCGACGCCGCGCCAAATCACCAACAACGCCAGCGACATACAGACGACATGCAGCACCAGCGGCCACGGACCGGCGACGAACTGATCGTAGTACTGTTGGGGATTGGCCTTGGCCAATTGACCGGTCACCGACACGATCAAGTATTCCAGCACCCAGCCGGTGATGACGGAGTAGTAGAACATGATCGCCACAGCCGTGAGCGTGATCCAGGCGCCCATCCAGGCAAACTTCTGGCCCACTAGTCGCACGATCGACCCCAGCGGCCCGGCGCGCATGCCGCGCCCCAGAGCGAATTCGAGGATGATCAGCGGGATCGACCAGGCGAGAAGCGAAATGACCCACGGCACCAGAAACGTACCGCCGCCATTCTTGGCCAGGATACGCGGAAATCGCCAGATGCTGCCCGTCCCGACGGCCATGCTGAGCATCGCGAACAACAATGCCCAGCGGGACGAGAACGATTTTTGATTATCCATGCCGGTTCCCCATGTCGCGGGCACGCCCATTGACCGCCAGCTTTTGCCCCTATTGGCAAGTCAAACTGAGCGGCGACATGTCGTCCGGCGCGGTGCTATAGGATAGGCACAATCGCGCACAACGTCATTAGCGGGTAACAGCCCGCGAGATGGTCCAGCAGCCAGACCCTCGGCCAGCCAAAGCTGAGTTCTGGCAACTGTGAAAACGGGAATACCGTACGGACTACGGGCCGGCTACGTCGATTCGGCGTGTGTCCACCGTGTCACCATCCTCGTCGTCTGCCTGCTGATTAGGTAGGTGTGTCCGCCTGACCTTGCGGCGAATAGCGATGGGCGTAACTATCGATTGATGGTCCGGCCGTTGCTACTCTCATAGGCATCGCCGCCACCGGCAAATCGCCAATCCCCCTAGCGCCACTGCCGCCAGGGTCGCGGTGGCCGGTTCGGGCACATTTTTGCTTTTGCCGTTGATGCACGTCTCGCACGCACCAAAATAAAACGTGGCGTCCGTGATCTTGGTGCTGGCGGTGACACCCGGTACGTTCAGCATGAACGTTACGGCGCCTGCCAGAAAGGGATTGTTGGCCTTGTCCCCTGCGATCGAGCTGTCGGCGTGGGCGTAGGTCGAACCAGTGGGGGGCCCAATGATCGTATGCGCGGGCCCCGCGTAGGCGAACGACCCGTCGTCCAAAACAAGGCTGCCTTGGTAGGTGGTCAGGACCCAGCCCGTCGAGATGAGGCCGCCATCGGTATATGATCGGTTGGATTGCACCGTACGCGCCAAGCCTTGGCTCGACACGAGCGTCGCTTTGGTCTTACCGTTGCTGAGAGCGAACGTGACGTCGCTCAGACTTTGGTCAGCAGACAGCATATTGGTTTGCAGATTCGACAGAGTCACGGAGACAGTGTTCGTGCCTGTAATAAATGTCGCCTGGGCGCTAACGGGTTCGTTGTTCTGCACAGTGGCGCCCGTCGGCGTCACGAAGCTGATGGTCGTGGCCTTGGCGGCGTTGATTGTTATGGCATGGAAGCCGGCCGTCAGACTTGCCCCCCAACAGACTGTCAACATTGCTGCCATGCAAGACGAAGTGGATCGCGTCATAGTCGAGGTCTCTCCTGTGCTGGGCCCATGGTGCGTGACGACGAGGCAATTCGACAACGATGCGACCGGGCTCTAGCCCTGGCACGGTTAAACAAAAAGCGCCAAGGCACGTGCGCGCGATGCGCGCACGACCCAAGTCGGAAGGAAGTCACTGGCGGCAAGAATTGCCACAGAGAGCCTGATGTAAAGCAAGCCGGCTGGCCCGGTCGTCGGAAATTTGTCTGTGGATCTACCCGACGAAAGCTAGGACTCTCTACTCGTCGTCATTGGCGATGCCAAAAACAAATTAATACGATGCCTGCGAAACTCTCGGGACTATACAAATCGATTACAAGCCCGACAAGAAGAATCGCATTTGCGTTTGCTTGCACCGGCATTTCCTAGAAGAGCGCACCCTCGACAGGGGTGACAGCACAATCCCCATTCGGGCTACCCCCCCATCGCCATCGACGAAGAGGCCACGACATTCAATTACAAATGGCAAGATTTTCGTTTTGTAGATTTCGCAGAGCACGCCGCTATGCATGCTCGCGATTTGAACTATTGAACGGCTCGCGTTGGCTGGCGGACGGCATTTTTATTTTGAGTTATCACGCACCCTCAGTGTTGCCGCACACCCGCAAAGAATAACTTCGCACTTCGAGGTGTGTTCTCGCATCGTCGGACCATTGCTTCATCGCCAATTGGCTGCGCTTCTGTTCGCGGAATAGGCCAGGACGGACTCATCCCATCAATTGCGGAACACGTACGCGCATCGGTGGGGCGAACACACTACTTACTCAACCGTCGGCTGACCAAGACGGACTTCCTTTTCGACGTTTTCGCCAGGTCTCTGGACAGTGTAAAATAAACCTCCATGAGCAATAACCTTACCTGCACGCACCGACTGGTGCTGCCCGTCGATACGAACCATCATGGCACGCTATACGCCGGGTCGCTGTTACGCATAGCGCTGGAGGCCGCGTACGTTACAGGCCATCGGGCCGTAGGGAGCGGCGCCAATCTGCTTTTGCGGCGGGTGCTCAGCCTGGAATGCTACCGGCCGGTGCCAGTTGGTTCGATGATCGAGATCCGCGGCGTGCCACTGCATCTGACACGTGCTTATCTAGTGGTCGGACTGGTGGGCCTGCCGCTGGCTGAGCAGGACGGGCCATGGATGGACGCGTTATTGGGCTTTGTGCAAGTCGACGGCGATGGCCAGCCCGCCCCGTTCCCCAACGAACTGGCGACGCCAGCGCCGGCCGACAGTGAGTGGCGCGACCTGGCGGAGCGGATGGAGAAACTGCTGCGCGTGAGATGAACAGTCGGCGATGATCCGCACTTCGTCGCCTGCGCTTAGCGCGAGTTGCAGCGTGGTGATCATTCCCATGCCGGCTTTAACGTTCCTGACGTCTCGCGCCACTGGGGGAGCCACGCTAGTGCGACCAGCCGGACGGCGATGTCTACCTTTTTTGGCCGTAAGGAAATCGTCTCGAATGTCTCGGTAAGTGGATCGATCTTGGTCTGTAGCGCCGCGGTGTCGGCACGCAGCTCCTCGGCGAGCTGTGCCTGTTGCGTTTGCAGCGCCTCGACGGTCTCTTCGGCCTGGCCCGCCTCGGATGACTGCTTCATGGTGCGCCCCAAATCGCGCGCCGCGCTCTTGGCCTTGCTGACGGTTGTCATGCTGAGCCGTTTGCGGCCGAGGATGGCATTCAACACCGTGGCGCCAAAGGAAATGACCGCCTGCACACCTTGTTCGCGGGCCTGCGATTTTTCGCGTTCAGCCTTTTGCTGCGCGCGTCGCAACTTCTCGTCGATCTGTGCTTGCTTAGGCGCATACTTTTGCCGCAGCTGCTCCAGCAGCCGATCGCATTCGGCGCGGGCGGCGTCCTGTAGACGGATACGAAAATCGCGCTCTGATTCATCCGGGCGCGAAACTTCGTCGAGTGCCGCGCTATGCAATAGATCGAGCTTCGCCAGGCGGTACACCCCGTCGGCAAAGGATTTCTGCCACTGTGCAGGAGACTTGCCGCTGATCCCATTTCCCGCCAGCGCGCCAAACCGCGCTTCGGCAGCAGGTGTCTTCTCCAGATCGTCGTCCCCAAAGCCGGCCTGTGTTGCCGCCTGCCAGTCGATGGCGCCTGTTGTTTCGTGAAAGTCAGCCAGCCAGCAAAGTGGCCGCTCGGCGTCGACGGCCAACTTCTTGTCGGTGAAGTGTACTGTGCCCAGTGCCAACACCGTCGGGTGATAGACCAGCTGCGCCTGCGCGGGCTGGGTGCCGCGCACGGGAATATAAAATTGCTGGATTTGCGGCGCCAGCAAGGGAGGCTGGTTCGTGAAATCGGCGCTGGCTGCCGGCGCCTGCGCGGACGAAGTCGGTGCGGCGGCGGATGGTGCGGCACTCGCCACGGTGCTTGTGGTCGATGCGGCCGGCGCCGGGCCCTGCAGCTCGTCAAGCTTCTTGATCTGGTCGCGCGTCAAGGGACCGCACAAGTACGACATGGCCCACCGCGCTTGAAAAACAGTCGGCGCATCCTCGTGAACGTTGTTCATGAGGAAAACGCGATTCTTCAATCCCGACAGAATGTGTTCGATCTTCTGCCGGTCGAAATTTGCGCCCGCCGTGGCAGCCGCGCCTTGCAGTCCTTCGATGACGCGGGCCTTGTCACGTTCGGTTTGCAATCGTCCCAGAAACCAGGTGCCGCAATTGGCCAGCCCCTTGTAGTCGAGATCGACCGGATTCTGCGTCGCCAGCACAATGCCCAGCCCAAACGCGCGGGCTTGCTTGAGCAGTGTGAGCAGCGGCAACTTCGACGGCGGATTGGCAGATGGCGGGAAGTAGCCGAAGATCTCGTCCATGTACAACATGGCCCGCAGGCTGGTCGCGCCCGATTGGGTGCGCATCCAGGCGAGGGTCTCGTTCAACAGCAGCGAGACGAAAAACATCCGCTGCTCGTCGTCCAGGTGCGCGATCGAAAAAATCGACACGCGCGGCTTCCCTTTTGGCGAATGTAGAAGCGCGTCGATGTCGAGCGGATCTCCTTCCAGCCAACTTTTGAATCCCGGCGCGGAAAGCAGATTGTTGATCCGCATGGCCAGGGCAAAGCGGTCTTTGGCCGGATAGAACGATTCGACGTCGACGACGCCGATCTTCGTGACCGGTGGATTCTGCACTTGTTGGATCAGCGCCGGCAGATCCAGATCTTTGCCGGTCTGCCAGGCTTGCCCGAGTAGCGTCGCCAACAGGATGTGCTCACGACTGTCGAGCGGATTGGCCTGCAAACCGATCAGCGCGAGCAGGCCATTCACGGTCGAGTTGACGCGGTCGCCCAACAACTCTTCGTCTTCGCGTATGGCCTTGGCCGGCGCGGCAAAGGCGCGCAGCACCGAGACACTGCGGCCGGCACTACTGCCGGGCGTATAGATGGCGAACTCGGCTGCGTCGCGTAGTCGCTGGATGCGCGCGCCGTCTTGACCCCAATCGGCCAGCCCTTTCTTCCACATCTCGGCCTGCTGCTTGGCAAATTCCTCGACCGAGAGATTCTGCCGCCGCGCGTCGTCTTCGTGGACCCAGGGCTGAAAGTCCTCGGGTGCGAGATGCGGAAACGTGAGCAGCAGATTCGACAAATCCCCCTTGGGATCGATCACTAACGCCGGAATGCCATCAATGGCCGCCTCTTCGAGCAATGTCAGGCACAGACCTGTCTTGCCGCTGCCGGTCATGCCCACGCACACGGCATGAGTCAGTAGATCTTTTGAGTCGTAGAGCAGTAAGTCCTGCTGCGGCGCGCCCTTTTCCAGATCGTAATGACGGCCGAGATAGAAGACACCAAGCTTCTCGAAATCTTGCACGCCGGAACTCCCGTCAGGAATCGTGGTTTACGCGACGAGGACGAATGCGGATTCACCACACAGGCACGGAAAATACTAGGAATGCTGAATGCAAAATGATGGATGATAAATGTGGAGAGCGTGTCTGCCATTCATCATGCACA
>DASXEJ010000304.1 GCA_036490175.1 Pirellulales bacterium
CAAGTCTGCCAGGTGCTCCTGGGCGCGGCGGCGTCTCCGGGCATCCTGTTGACGTCCGGCGACAACGGGATAGCGTTGCCGTTCTACAAGAATTTGGCCAGCCGCCAAAACCGCGGCGCTATTTGCCTTGAAACCGCCAATGCCGGCGAGTTGGTCTGCGTACTAGTATCGCCGGATATCAATATGAACTGGTACTCAGAACTTCATAACACGAATTGAAATAGGGAGTAGAAAATGGTCACCACGGCAATGGATTGCGAAGCGTTTCAAGCCACTGACGGCGACTCGTCCCAAGCTGCATGGTTCCTAACCGCCGCGCAGTTATTTGTTCGCGAATTAGCCCGTCACGACCTCGCGCCGGACGAACTTGAGTCGCGATGGCGGCTACATTTGCGCACGGGTGCGTTGCTCGTCTCTACGCTTCCAGAAACGGCGATCCCCGATCGTCTCGCGCATGCATTGCCGGCGATGGAACGCTTGGCGGAACGATATTTGTGGGCCGAGCGAGCGCTGATCCATGAATGGCAAGAGCCGATCCGCGACCGTGAATTTAAACTCGCCGCGGAGCCGAGCGATCACAGGATGATGGAACGCGCTTTAAACGACGAAATGGCAAACGTTTCGCGGCAGTTGCAATTGCCGCCGCCGTACATTCCAAATCAGCCGCGCGAATCGGTTGCGCAGCTGCTGGAACAGGGGGTTTTGGAAGAGCAAATCGCGCGCATTTGGGGACTGTCGCGTTGCGATGTTCGCAGGGAGACGGACGAACCCGGCAGTGTGGTCACTGGTCCCGATTTCATTGCGCCATCGTGCCTTGCGCGAATCGAAGAACAAACAAGAAATCAGCGTAAGGCGGCTGAATCGTTGCAGACTCATGTGATCCGAATTAGCAGCCTGGGGAATCATTACGGACAGTCGTGAAACTCCTTTACGCATGGCGAGGGCGGCCCGTTCCTACCTTGGCGGGTTGCGCGGGTCCGCCTTCGCCAGCGTTAAAAAAGTTGCGTGGTTGCCCAGCGTCGAGCCTGCCCGTTAAAACTTGTCCTTTCGGCGGGCGTGGCTCCGCTGGGCGTTTTTTGAGACAGCGGGTTAAGCGATTGCTTGTTGTAGTCGTGACACCCGCGGGGGAGCCGGTGGTTTTTACCTGTTAGGCTGTCGCGCCTCCCCTTGAAATAGCGAGGTCGTAAGTGTTTCCAGCGTTGGCATCCCTGGTCGGTCCACTACTCGCGGGCGCTGGCGTGCGCGCACTCGCTAACGCCGCGTCTGGTGGCTCGGAAAGATTGGCGTCCGGAAAAACGTCGACGGGCATGGGCGACGTAACACAATCACTGATGTCGAATGCTGCCGAGAGGAATGAAAAGCGGCAGGCGGCAAGCGGTAACGACGTGCATGGAGGACTGTTCTCGCGATTACTGTCCGGTATTGGCCGGATGATCGGTGCGGGACAGAGAGACGCCGGTCCACAACGGCAGACTGGGCAGGGATTCGCAACACTCTCACAAGCATCGTCCGGCGGGGGCGCGCCGTTTCCTGCCAATCACGAAAACAAGCTGGTTAGCAATGTAACTGATTCACTGATGTACCGAGCCAGGGAGCAAAGGGAGCGGCGCGAGTCGGCCAGCGGATGGGGTGTTGGGCGAACCAATCCCCTGCGCAGCATGACTCAGAGCCTTCCCGATCGTGGTTTCCCGCAGGCAAGCAACAACCGTGGCGACAATCGCGAATCCGATGGCGGATCGATTCTTTCTCGAATCGCGGCTACGTTGGCGGATATTAAATCGATTCTACTCACCGGACATCCTGGCGGCGCGCTGAACAATCTTCGCGGCCTGGCGGGCAATGTTGGCAGTAACTCAACTGACCCACGTAGCGGATTCTCTCGACTTGCACATCACGCAGGCAATCTCGGGCGTCTACTCATTCCTCGATCCGCCGCTGCCGGAGCTGCGGAAGGCGTGGCAGCTGGCGGTGGTGTTGCTGGTGCGGCAGCGGCCGGATTGTCTGCAACTTCCGCAACAATCGTCGGCCTAACTGGTGTCGCAGGTGCCGCAGCCTTAACCGGCGCTGCCCTGGCGAAAGTGCCGTCCGCGATGCACGGATTTGCATCGTCGCTCTCTTCCGGGCAGGAATATTTGAAATCGTTCAACGGAAAAATCGCTGTTGCGTTTGGTCAGCTTCAGCAATCGAACAATCGCCTGAAGTTTCAGCAGGGTCGCGCAACTGCTGATTCGGTTAAACGCGTTTTACAGTCGGAGGAGAGATACAACGAGGCCGTTCAACCGTGGAAAAACGAATGGTCAAATATCAAAAACGTGCTTTCCGCTGGATTGAATAACAGCGCTGCCGGCATTGTCGAAGTGGTCAACAAGCTCCTTGGCGTCAACATAAAAATTGAAAAGAACACCCGCGACCCCAGAGACGCGCCTGCCTGGAAGGGTTTTCTGTCGGACGTGGCCGATGGAAAGTTTGCCGGGAAAGTACGCAAAGGAAGATAGTCATGACCAATCGAACCGACGTCTCTTACAACGGCATTACACTCGAGAATTGTCTCACCAAGATGTGGGATGAAACTGCGGTCTACGATTCGGAAAGCGAAACCGATGTTGTTTACCACAAGGTGCGTTTGACCGTCTCGTGCCTTGTGCATGATGTGGTTGGCTCGGGCCCCGTGGGCACATTTCCGCAAGTCGGTAACTCGATCGTCGACTTTTTCTCGTACATCAAAGCCCAGCTGATGGAGACGCGAAAGCCATTCGCTTATAGCGTCGGCGGCGTTCCTCTCGTGTCGCTGCAGGGGCCCGGGTCGTATGTCGCCAATGCCGACGTCAACAACGGTCCGAAGCCGATCGATGTCAAGCTTGTGGGGGTTAGCCCGAAGCTGTTCAAGATTGAATTCACAATCGAATTGGCGATAGTCGATTGCAACAACGACACAAATACTCAGGGTGTTCTCAGCAATCGTTGGTCGATGATGGACTCGTACGACACGAATTGGTTTTGTAACCGGACCGTTCGCGGACGTCTACGAATCGCGACGCTCAACCTGAATGCTCAATCGTTTCGCTCTTGGGTTGTTCCGCCGTTGCAATCGGGATTCAAGCGAGAGGCGATGCACTTCACGACATCGGCGGACGGGCTGACTTTGGAATATATCATCACCGACCGGCAGGTGTTCGCGTCTTGTCCTATGCCTGGCACAACCTGGACGTGCGATCACTCAGAATCAACAAACGACGGCGCCAGCTCGGTCAGTGAAATCGCGATCCACTTAGAAGGGCCGCCCAACAGCAATAAGAAAGCCCTGGTTGCCCTGGGGGCGAAGATTGCCGAGAGCGTATTACAAATTAATCGGTACTCGACGGATGACATGGTTGATCAAATCGGATTTGTCGATCACATGCATGACAGCACCATTGATGTCATTCTGCGCCTGCGACGGACGACAACTCCGGAATACTTCACGGCAATTGGCGCCTCGATTGGCGATCCATTGTCGCTGCCGGGCTATGATCCCAAGGTGTCGGCCGAGCCCACGGACATCGACCTCGCCAGCCCGGCCGGGTTGTTCATGTGCTATCTGCAAACTCCCTGCGACGACAACCACAAAATCGGAAACTCAAGTTCTATCACCAGCCCGGGTGGAATAGCTGAGCTGCGGAATACCGTGCCGGTGGTGACTATGAGCCAAGGGACGCTTGTCGCAACACGGCCGCCAGATTGGTCGTCCGAACAGAAGCGGGCGATGTATACCGAATACCTCGTCGATTCGAAATACAAAACGAACGCCATGACGCTGGCGCTGCCGATTGCGGCGAGTTCAAGCGGACCGTCAAACGGCATGACAACGCGAGCAACCGTCTCGCTGGCGCCGCCGCAGACGACTCGCACAATCAAAATCACAGCTGAGCGGTTCGGTGATTGGCCGGAGATTCCCGATTTGCTTCCGACGTATCAGGATCCCACGGGCCAGGCGGTTTTAGTGGGTCGTGG